>JBKOVW010000038.1:0-6874 GCA_046724095.1 Actinomycetota bacterium
GCATCCCCGGATGCCTGGCGGAGTACTCCGCATCGTTTCCTAACAAGGTCCCTAACATTCCCAGTCAGCTCTGGCAAGGGGACATCGTTACCACGACGTTCTTGCCACGCTGGGCTGCCAACGGCGCGCGCGAGGACGGTCAGGCCAACGCGACGCCGACCTGTTTGGTCGTGGTTAGCGTGCTGCCTGCGGTGCCCAGGTAGGTGCCGGAGGTTGGGGCCACGTCGGTGTAGTCGCGTCCGGTGGCGATGGTCAGGTAGTCCCTGCCGGCGCGCCGGCCGTTGCATGGGTCGAACGGCACCGCGCGGGCGCCTGCGGGGTCGGCGACGATGACCTCCACCCAAGCGTGCGTGCCGCCGTCGCCGAGCAGGTGCCCGGAGACGTAGCGGGCCGGCAGCCCGGTGGCCCGGCAAAGCGCGATCATGATGTGGGCGGTGTCCTGGCAGACCCCGCGTCCGGCGGCGAGCGCCTCGGCGGCGGTGGTGGCGATGGAGGTCACTCCGTGTTCGTAGCTGATCGTCTCGTGCACGTACGTGCAGAACCGCTCTGCGGTGGCCAGGCTGTCGTGACCGGTCATCGTCGCCGCTAGGTCCCGGATCGTTGGGTCGGCGGCGGTCAGCCGGGTTGGCCGCAGCAGCCTCGGGTCGGTGAGCGCGGCTGCCGGCAGGAGCACGTCGGAGCCGGGCCCGGCCCGCTCGACGACGGCCTGCACCACGAACTCAACCTGGTCTGGTACCAACGGTAGGTGGGATCGGGTGATTGTGTTGCCGGCGGCATCGCGGCGGTGGGTGGTCCGGGCGTCGGCGGCGGAGACGGTGACCGAATGACGCCGCCGGCGCTGGGCACCGTGCCGGCGGGGCGGCACCACAACCAGCCGGTGGTTCAGGTCTCGTACCGGTGCCTCATAGGTGTAGCGGAAGCATTGGTGCAGTACATAGGTCAGCCGGTCGGCGTCGTGCAACTCGTGACGCGACGGCAGCCGCAGCGGGGCGCGCGGGAGCGTACCGGCGGCAGGTGTCACGTGGTTTCCTCCGCCCATACCTGCATGCTGTGCAGCACCGGGCCGCCGTAGGTGGTGACCATCGCGACGTCCACCGCGTCGCGGCCCCGGCCGATCAGTACCCGGCCCTTGCGGGCGGCGTTGTTGCGGGGGTCGAAGGTCCACCACCTGCCGTCGAGGTAGACCTCCATCCAGGCGGCGAAGTCCATCGGCGCCGGGTCCGGTGGGACGTCCATGTCGGGGAGGTAGCCGAAGACGTAGCGGGCCGGGATCGACAGGGCCCGACAGAAGCTGATCGCGACGTGGGCAAAGTCGCGGCAGACGCCGCAGCCGGCGGCGTACGCGTCGGCCGCCGTGGTCGATGGGGTGCTGCAGCCGTAGTCGAAACGCAGGTGGCCGTTTACGTGGTCGCAGATCGCCTGTACCCGCCGGTAGCCCGGCTTCTCGCTACCGAACAGCCGCCACGCCTCGTCGCCGAGGACGTCGGGCAGGCAGTACCGGCTGGGTAGGGTGTAGAGCAGCACGTTGTCCGGCAGGTGGGCGGCGGGTACCTCGGCCGCGTCAAGATCCACGTCCTCGGTCGCGTCCGGTACGATCACAAGGGCGTCGTAGCGCAGCGTCGTGTCGCCCACGGGCAGGCTGAGTCGTTGGCAGTCGTTGCCGTAAAGGTCGGTGTAACCGTGCCGGTCGGCGGCGGGCAGGGTCTCCCATGCCTGCCGGAGCACTGTGGCCGGTGCGGCCCCGGATGCCTGAACCTGGAACACGGCAGCGGTCTCGACCTCCGCGGTGTACCGGAATTCGCATCCCACCCGGAGTTGCCGTGTGACGGCTGCCATTCCCGCATTGTGGACCGTCATTGTTTCCCAACTGTAACGACTAGTGGCGGAAACAGATCGGTGGTACGAATCCCCCCATGGGAGGGCTCCTCGACGGTTATCCGCGCGGTCCCGCCTACGACGAGATGTTCGGGGCGGACGGGCTGCCGCACGCCCACATGCGCACGCTGTACGACGCCCTCCAGACGCTCACCGGCGAGGACCTGGCGCAGCGGGCGGCGGCCCGGGACCGAAGCTTCCGCGACCAGGGCGTCACCTTCTCCCATGCCGGCGAGGAATGGATCTTCCCGCTCGATCTGATTCCCCGGCTGATCCCGGCGGCCGAGTGGGAAATCGTCGAAGCGGGCGTCGTGCAACGGGTACGCGCGCTGGAGGCGTTCCTCGCCGATGTCTACGGGCCGGCCAAGGTGATCCGCGACAGGGTGGTACCGCGGTCGCTGCTCACCACCTCGGCCAGCTTCTGCCGCCCGGCGCACGGCATCCACCCGCGAAACGGCGTGCGGATCCACCTCGCCGGGATCGACCTCGTCCGCGACCAGGCGGGCGTCCTGCGGGTACTCGAGGACAACCTGCGGGTACCGTCCGGTATGTCCTATGTGGTGGAGAACCGGCGGACCATGGCCCGGGTCTTCCCCGGCCTGTTCCTGGAGCAGCAGGTACGACCGGTTGCCTCCTACCCGGGGCGGCTGCTCGACGCGTTGCGGCGCTCGGCGCCCGCCGGTGTCGAGGCGCCCACCGTGGTGCTGCTCACCCCCGGCGTACACAACGCGGCCTACTTCGAGCACGCCTTCCTGGCCCGCAAGATGGGCATCGAGCTGGTCGAGGGCCGGGACCTGTTCTGCCACGACCACGTCGTGTACATGCGCAGCCTCGGTGGGCAGCAGCGGGTGGACGTCGTCTACCGGCGGGTCAACGACGACTTCCTCGACCCGGTGCACTTCCGGCCCGACTCCGTCGTGGGGTGCCCGGGCATCCTGAACGCGGCCCGGGTCGGCAACGTCACGATCGCCAACGCGATCGGCAACGGCGTCGCCGACGACAAGCTGACCTACACCTACGTCCCGGCACTCATCGAGTACTACCTCGGCGAGCGGCCGCTGCTGTCCAACGTCACGACCTACCGGCTTGAGGATCCGGACGTCCGGGCGCAGTGCCTGGCCCGGCTCGACCAGCTGGTGGTGAAGCCGGTGGAGGGCTCCGGCGGCGCCGGCATCGTCATCGGGCCGTACGCCTCCGACGCCGAGCTGGCCGCCGTACGCGAGCGCGTGCTCAGCGAGCCGCGTGCGTGGATCGCGCAGGAGCTGGTGCTGCTGTCGACCTCGCCGGCGCTGCTCGGCGACCGGCTGCTGCCCCGACACATCGACCTGCGGCCGTTCGCGGTCAACGACGGCGAGCGGATCCGGGTGCTGCCGGGCGGACTGACCCGGGTGGCGCTGCGGGACGGAAGCCTGATCGTCAACTCGAGCCAGGGCGGCGGCTCCAAGGACACCTGGGTGCTCACCTCGCGGCCGCAGGCGTTGCCAGAAGCGGAGCGGGCACCGGAGGCGGACGGGCCATCGGCGTTCCCCGCGCAGACGGTGCGGGGCACCGTGCCCGACCGTGGTCCCCGCGACGACCAGCCGCAGCAATGAGCCCGCGATGCTGAGTCGGGTCGCCGAGGCGCTGTTCTGGATCGGCCGGTACGTCGAACGGGCCGAGGACACCGCCCGGCTGCTCGACGTGCACTTCCACGAGGTGCTCGAAGACCCGGGCGTGGAAGAGGCCGGCGCCTGCGCGGTCCTGTTGACCGTGATGGGGGTACCCGACGATACCGCGCAGCGGCACCTGGACAACCGGGCGGTATTGGAGTTGCTCGGGTACGACGAGGCCACGCCCAACTCGATCGTCGGCGCGCTGGTCGCCGCCCGGCAGAACGCCCGCGGCGTGCGGGAGGCGCTCTCGACGGAGATCTGGGAGTGCCTGAACTCCACCAACAACTCCCTCCCGACGCGGGTGGCGGCGGCCCGCGACTTCGGCCCCGCGCCGTTCTTCTCCTACGTCCGCGAGCGCGCGGCCACCTTCGCCGGCTACGTCGAGGCGAGCATGAGCCGGGACGCGAGTCACGACGTGCTCGTTCTCGGCCGCAGCCTGGAGCGGGTGGACATGACCGCGCGCCTGCTCGGGGCCCGGATCGGCGCCGGGCGGGGCAGTGAGGGCTGGACGTCCACGCTACGAGCGTGCTCCGCCCACGATGCCTACCTGCGTACCTACCAGCAGGGTGTCGAGGCTCCCCGGGTCCTGGAGTTCCTGCTGGTGGACCGGCTCTTCCCGCGGTCGGTCTTCCATGCCCTCAGCGCTGGGGAGCGTGCGCTGGCCCGGCTCGACCCCGGGTCCGGGCGGTCCGGGCTGGACGAGCCCGCCCGCCGGGCGATCGGCCGGGCCCGTACCGACCTGGAGTTCCTGTCCGCCGCCACTCTCCTCGACGATCTGCCCGACCGGCTGCACCGGCTGCAGCGGACCGTGTCGACGGTCAGCGAAGAGGTGACCCGGCGGTTGTTCGCCGGTTCGACTGCGCTGCAATGGAGCATCGAGGAGCCAGCCGCATGAGTGAGCGGAGCGAGGCGGGCGCATGAGCTGGCGGATCGCGGTCCGGCACCGGACCGGCTACCGGTACGCCGGGCCGGTGCGGGCGTCGTACAACGAGGTGCGACTGACCCCGCCGAGCCTTGACGGGCAGCGGACCCTGCACGCCGGCCTGGCCATCACGCCCGCGGTGCGGCCGTTGCGCTACGTCGACTACTGGGGCACGACGGTGGACGCGTTCGACATCAACGTCGCGCACACCGAGCTCGTCGTGGTGGCGACGTCGACGGTCGAGACCCCCGGACCGCGGACCGTACCGGTCGGTGCCGGCTGGTCCGACCTCGCCGACGCGCCGATCCGGGACCGCTTCGCCGAGCTGCTCGCCGCGACGGCATACGTCCCGGCGGAGCCGGAGCTCGCCGAGCTCGGGCGGTCACTGCGGGCCGGGGCGACGCCGGTGGAGGCCGGGCAGCGCGCCGCCGCGTGGACCCACGAGACGCTGCGCTACGAGCGGGGCGCGACGCACGTACACACGTCATCGGCCGAAGCCCGCGCCGCCGGGAAGGGGGTGTGCCAGGACTTCGCGCACGTCACGCTGGCGCTGCTGCGCGCGGTCGGGCTACCCGCGCGCTACGTCTCCGGATACCTGCACCCGACGGTGGAGGCCGAGGTGGGACAGACGACGACCGGCGAGAGCCACGCCTGGGTGGAGTTCTGGGCCGGTGACTGGGTCGCGGTCGACCCGACCAGCCTCGCCGAGGTGGGCAGCCGGCACGTGCTGCTGGGCCGCGGCCGCGACTACGCCGACGTACGGCCGCTGTCCGGCATCTACTCCGGCCCGGCGGCGGAGCATTTCGGCGTCACCGTCGAGGTCACCCGGCTCGGCTGAGCGTGCCGCAGCCAACGAGGTACGTTCCGCGGCTTTGGGCCCGCTCACCCCTTCCTGGAAGATCCAGCGGATCACGTTACCCAGCTGCCACCGATCTCAGGCGTTCGAGGAACTCCTTCAGCGCGTGATAGTGCGGCGCGATGGCGGCGATCTCGACCTACTCGTCCGGGCCGTGCTGTCCGCCACCGCCGACTCCGAAGGCGACGGCGGCGATGCCGCGTCCCGAGTAGAACCCTGCGTCGCCGGAGCCGTGCTTAGGGGCCGTCAAGCGCGCGCTCAATTGCCGATGAGCGGACTTGGTCGTGGAGCGCGAGCAGCCGGGGCGTCCGCGGGTAGTAAGGCTCGGTGGATGCTGCTGGCGGGATCGAACGGGTCGGGAGCCGTGGAGTTGGTCAATGATGGTTGTGCTTCTACGGTCGACCACGGCACAACGAAGGTGTCCACACCGCAGCATCGATGTGCTGTTGTCGATCCCACGATCCCGTCGAGAGGACCCGCCGTGAGACTGCAGGGGAAGGTAGCGATCGTGACCGGTGGCGCCTCGGGCATCGGGGCCGCATTGGGTACGGCCCTGGTCCGCCGGTCCTGTTCGGTCACCCTGGCCGACATTGATGTCGACGGTGTCGGCCAGGCGGCTGAACGCTTGTCCGGCATCGGCCCGGGCCGGGCCACCCCGATCACCGTGGACGTGGCAGACGCTGACGCGGTGGCTGCGATGGTTCGCCGCACGGTCGAGGCTCACGGCGGTGTCGATCCGCTGTGCAACAACGCGGGCGTCGGCATGAGCGGCGAGGTGCAGGAACTGCTGCCAGGGCACTGGCGGCGGGTGATCGACATCAACCTCTACGGTGTGATCCACGGGGTGGCGGCGGCCTATCCCCTGATGCTGGCACAGGGTCGTGGCCACATCGTGAACACCGCGTCGTTGGCCGGGTTGGTTCCCTCGCCAGGCAATGCCTCCTACGCCGCCGCCAAGTTTGGGGTGGTCGGGTTGAGCCTGGCCCTGCGGGCGGAGGCCGCCGAGCGTGGAGTGCGGGTGAGCGTCGTCTGCCCCGGCGGCATTGACACCCCCATCTTCGACAAGCTGCAGCATGAGGGGCTGCCGGTGCCGCGGAGCCTGGTGAACAGGGACCCACGCGCGTTCGTCGCCCGGATGGTCGGCCCCCTGTATCCGCCCGAGCGACTGGCCGAAGATGTGCTGCGGGGCGTCGAGGCCAACCGGGCCATCATCGTGGCGCCGGCCCGCGCTCGCCTTGCGTGGCGACTGTGGCGGTTCCTTCCCGGCGTGACGTCTCGGGTGGGCGCTGGGAGGTACGAGCGGGAGCGGCGGCAGTGGGAGTCGGCCCCAATCGGACCCACCGACACCGCCTCCAACCGGTAAAGGGCGGGCGCAAGGCGGCGGGCCAAGGTCGACCACCGCGGTGCACGCGGCGCACTGATGTGAAGCGGCCCTGTCAAGTGGTCCACGGCGTGGAGTTGGTGTGTCCTGTTTTGCTGCTGTCTCGACCCGGGTTTCGGCCGTCCGTTATCGTCTCGCCCGGTCGATGAGCTGGGTGAGTGGGTCGGTGCGGTGCTCACTGTGGCGGT
>JBKOVW010000374.1:0-3692 GCA_046724095.1 Actinomycetota bacterium
TCGAACTGGATCGACCCGAGCTTGCGGAAGACCTCGAGCACGGCGCCGGGGCCTCCCTCGAGTGATCGCGCCGGCGCTAGGAAGTGCCGGGCAACGAGAAAACGGCGCGCGGCCTCAGCGCTGATCGTCACGCGGAGGACGGCGGTTGCTTGCCGTAGATCGCTTCCAGCGCACCCTTCACGGAATCCTGACATCGATCGGGTTACGAAAGTCGTTTTACCGCAAACACTGAAGGCCCATACCCCGTCAACGCGGGCCGCGGCCGCCGCTCGCCCAACCCGCTGGTCGTGCTGTTCTCTGCGCTTGCCGTCGTCGCCGCCTCGGTCGCGGCTGCAGCAGGCTCTGCGGCAACGAGCGCCGCGCCGGCGCCGAGCGCGCCGCCGACGATCTCGGGGACACCGCAGGTCGGCCAGACGCTGACCGCCGGCACCGGCACGTGGAACCCGGCGCCGAGCTCGTTCGCCTACCAGTGGCGTCGCTGTGACCAGACCGGCGGGAGCTGCGCGAACATCAGCGGCGCCCAGAGCAAGAGCTACACGCTCACGAGCGCCGACAACGGCAACACGCTCCGCGTACACGTGACCGCGGTCAGCTCGGATGGTCAGAAGGCATCGGCCACCTCGACGCCGACCGCCGTCATCCACGACATCCCGCGCTCGGCGCCACAGAGGACAGCCTCGCCCGCGACTTCGGGCACGGCCAGGCAGGGAGAGACGCTGTCCGTCTCAAACGGGAGCTGGAGCGGGAAAGAGCCGATCACCTTCAGCTACGACTGGCTCCGGTGCAACAGCAACGGTGACAGCTGCATCGACATTCCCGGCGCGACCAAACAGACCTATCTGCTCGCGTCCGCGGATGTCGGAGCGACGATGCGCGCGCGTGTGACGGCAAAGAACAGCGACGGGGAGAATGCCGCGACGACCGTTCCCACCGCGACGGTGACGAAGGCGAGTGCTCCCGCCGGCACGGCCGTCTCGATCAGCGAGGTCTCACTCCCGAATCGGCTGATCGTCTCCGGCGTCTCGTTCTCGCCCAACCCGCTCCGATCACATAGCAACGTCGTTGCCCGCTTCCGCGTCTCGGACAGCAACGGACATCCCGTCCAAGGCGCGATGGTGTTCGTGCTCGGTGTGCCGTACAGCCAGTTCCGTGGGGCCCCGGAGCAGGCCACCGGAGCCGACGGTTACGTCACGTTCACCCTCACACCCACGCAGCGCCTCAGGCTGCAGCGCGGCGGCGCGATGGTCTTCTTCGTCCGTGCGCGCAAGTCTGGCGAGAACACAGTCGCCGGCGTCTCGACCCGCCGGCTCGTACAGCTCAACCTCTCCGCCTAACTCCCGCCGTCTGACTCGGGGAGGCCGCCTCGCGGTGCGGGGCGGCCTCCCTTTCGAAAGCACCGCGCGCCGCGGCGGCTCACGTCGGCCGCATGATCAGCAGCTGGGGCTGTCCGTTCGAGCCGCTCTGCAGTGGGAAGTAGACCAAGTGCGTCCCTGGATCGACAGCGACCGTGTGCGCTTCGGTGGCCAGAAAGGCCATCCCGAGCGGCTTCGCTGAGGTCGCCGTCTCGGCGAAGACGGCGACGACGCCGCTTTCAGCCGCTGCGTAGAGGCGGCGCTTCGATGCGTCAAAGGCAAGCACGTCAGGCGACCGGCCGACATTGAACGTGCCGGTGAAAGACATGGTGCGCAAGTTCAGCGTGAGCAGCTTCGCGTTTCCGTCGCAGGCGACGAACGCGAGCCGGTGCGAGGAGTCGATGAGCAAGCCGTGATCGTTGACGCAGTTCGGCACGTGGATCCGCTTGACGATCCGATTCGATGTCGGGTCGATCACTGCAATCTCGTTCCGCCTCTGCACGTCCGCGAGCACCCGATCGGTCGCCGCGTCGAACTGGACATTGCCGGCATCCCCGCCGAGCGAGATAGTCGCGATCCGGTGTCCTGAGGCCGTAATCACGGTCTCGACGCCTCCGCTCTCGTCCGAGATGAAGACGTGCCGTTGCACGGGGTCGTAAGCGAGCCCATCGGGGTAGTCGCCCGCCGGTGCCCTGGCGAGCACCGTGCCCGTTTGCGAATTGATCGTCAGCACCTCACGAGCGTTGGTCGCAGACGCGTAGACGCGGCTGATCTCCGGCACTGTGATGACGCCATGAACGCCTGGCGCCGAGATCGTCTTCGTGATCTTGCGATGCAAAACGTTGAACGCGAGAAGCTGACTCGCATCCATGTGCGAGATCCAGAGCGTGTGTGTGGTCGGGTCGATGCTTGTGTAGTCGAAGCGCACCGCTGGGCCGCTCAACGGGATACGGGCAACCTGGCGGAGCGGAAGCGAGCCTTCCGTGCGCGCGGACGCCGCCGCCGCGCTCCCGACGGCCACGGCGACGGCAATGAGGGCGACCGCCTGCTTCACACCGCTGCCTTGTGGGCCGACTAAGGCAACATCTCCAGGTCTCGCGTGTCGACCTCCTCTGCATGTCCCTCGGTGTCGGTCACCGCGTAGACCGGTGCGACGGTAGCGCTCCGTCCTCCCAGATCCTCGTCAGTCCGAGTGTCGTTCGTACCGGCGGGCGCACTGATCTCGACGACCTCTCCTTCGGAGATCTTGCCGGCGTCGTGCAATAGCTTCGCCTTCATCAACGCTCCCGTCTCTTGTTTCGTGTCGGCCTGCCCGCCTACCGCCTGGCTCAACCCCGTTGAAGTTGCCTTGCCGCCGATTTCGAGGGTTTTTGGGGAACAGGAGGCCGGCTACGGCGCCGGCATGAGCCTGGTACGCGGAGCCTGTCTACCGCCGACTGGTCGTCGTGCGTCCATCAGTTGTCGTGGAGCACCTCGCGCAGTTTGCGCGCGAAGGCTTCGGGTTGACCGGCGTAGCCGAACTCGCCGCCGAGGAAGCCGCCGTGGTGGCTCGGGAACACGGTCGCCTGCTGAGCGAGCAATTCGGCGGTGGCCACCGCCGTGCGTCCGGTGAACGTGTCCAGCGATTCCTCGCCTACGGCGATGACGACGCGGGTCGGCGCCGCGGTCAGCGCGGCAACGTCGGGGCGATAGCT
The DNA here is from genome assembly GCA_046724095.1 of Actinomycetota bacterium. Lineage (GTDB taxonomy): Bacteria > Actinomycetota > Thermoleophilia > Gaiellales > Gaiellaceae > 3-1-20CM-4-69-9. The sequence goes on from JBKOVW010000374.1 coordinate 3,047, forward strand.
GCTGACTGCCCAGGATCGGTCGGAAAGCAGCGGGTCGTCGCGGGAGCCGTCATCCTCGGCCGAGATCCCGAAGTCCGCGGGATCCGGCGCGGCTTGCGCGAAGAACTCGTCGGTGAACTCGCCTCGCCACGACGTCATCGCGATGAAGGCCGCCATGCCGGCCCCCGAACCCTCGGCCTCGTACGCGTCGCGAATTGCGGCGCGGGCGCGCTCGGCGGCAGCGGCGTCGGGCAGCACCGGGATGAGTGGCGGCTCGTGGGCCACCAGGGTCGTCACGTCGTCGGGATGTGCCGCCACGAGCGCGAGCGCAGTCACCGCGCCGCCGCTGCTCGCGAACATCTCGACCGGGCCGACGCCGAGCGCCTCGATGACGGCGTGTACGTCGTCCGCCTGCACCGTGGGCGCGTTGTCGACCCGGCCGTCCCTGCGGACGCTGCGGCCGAGGCCGCGCGGGTCGTAGGTGACCACCGTCCGGTCCGGGAAGTACGACGCCAACGTGTCGAAGCCGCCCGCGGTCATCGGCTGACCGATCATGAAGAGCGGTGGGCGTCCGTCGACGGTGGGAAGCGGGCCACGGACGTCGTAGGCGATCTCGGCCCCGGCCGTTTCGAGCGTGTGCGTTGTCATGCCAGTACGACCGCTCCCA
>JBKOVW010000223.1:0-7546 GCA_046724095.1 Actinomycetota bacterium
CGTGGCAGCAGGTCTACCACGCGCCTGCTCCGAGCGAGGTCAAGAGCTCCTTCAAGAAGTAGATGCGAGAGGGAGGCGGGGCCGCCCGGCGCGAAGATGCGCGGCGGGCGGCCCGTCCAGTTTTGAATCAGGAGGAACGAATGCCGCAGACACTGAACGTCGGCCTGATCGGCGCCGGCTTCATGGGAAAGGCTCACTCGCTCGCGTACGCGGCGATGCCGATGTTCTTCTGGCCGGCGCCGGCGATCCCGCACCGGAAGGTGATCGCCGAGGTCGGCGACGAGGTCGCCGCGGAGGCCGCGCGCCGCTACGGCTTCGAGAGCTCGACGGGCGACTGGCGCCGGGTGATCGACGATCCGACGATCGACGTCGTCGACATCGCGACGCCGAACGACTCGCACTCCGAGATCGCCGTCGCTGCGGCGGAGGCCGGCAAGCACATCCTGTGCGAGAAGCCGCTCGCCCGTACCGCCGACGAGGCGCGCCAGATGTTCGAGGCCGTACAGCGGGCGGGGATCGTGCACATGGTCGCGTTCAACTACCGCCGGACGCCGGCAGTCGCGCTCGCCAAGCGCTACCTCGAGGAGGGATCGCTCGGGCAGGTGCTGAGCTTCCGCGGGACGTACCTGCAGGACTGGTCGGCGGATCCGAACTCGCCGCTCTCGTGGCGCTTCCAGCGCTCCGTCGCCGGATCGGGCGCGCTCGGCGACATCGGCACACACGTGCTCGACATCGCGCGCTACCTCGTGGGCGAGATCTCCGGGGTCAGCTCGATCCTGACGACGCACATCGGCGAGCGGCCGCTCCAGCAGGACGGCGTGGACAAGCTCGGCGCGGCAGAGAAGCTGGTCGACGCGCCGCGCGCCGCGGTCGACGTCGACGACGAGCTCCACACGCTGCTCCGCTTCGAGAACGGCGGGATCGGCTCGCTCGAGGCGACGCGGAACGCCTACGGCCGGAACAACTTCCTCACGTTCGAGATCCACGGCGAGCTCGGGTCGCTCTACTTCGACTACGAGCGGCGGGACGAGCTGCAGGTGTGCTTCGCGGCGGACGCAGCCGACCGACGGGGCTTCCGGACCGTCTTCACCGGGCCGGCGCACCCGTACGGGGACGCGCTCTGGCCGATCCCCGCGCTCGGCATCGGCTACGGCGAGACGAAGATCGTCGAGTGCCACGACTTCTTCCGCGCCGTCGTCGACGGGGCCCCGGCGGCGCCCGATTTCGGCGACGGCTACCAGATCGCCCGCATCTGCGAGGCGATCGAGGAGTCCGCAGCCTCGGGCGAGTGGACGAGCGTGCCGGCGCTCGAGCCGGTGACGACCTAGCCGATGCGCGCCGCCGTCTCGATGCAGGGGATCTCGAAGTCGTTCAGCGGCGTCCGCGTGCTGGACGGCGTCGACTTCGAGCTCCGGCAGGGCGAGATCCACGCGCTGGTGGGCGGCAACGGCGCGGGCAAGTCGACGCTGATGAAGATCCTCGCCGGCGTCTACACACTCGACGAGGGCACCTTCGAGATCGGGGGCCGCGAGGTGCGTTTCCACTCGCCGCACGACGCGCGCGACGCGGGCGTCGGGATGGTCTTCCAGGAGTTCAGCCTCGTCCCGACGCTGACAGTCGCACAGAACGTGTTCCTGACGCGCGAGGCGCGAGGGTGGGGCGGGCTGATCGACGACCGCGAGTCGGAGCGGCGGACGCGTGAGCTGTTCCGGACGATGGAGGTCGACGTCGACCCGCGCCGCCCGCTCGACGAGCTGCCGACCGTCTACTGGCAGCTGACCGAGATCGCGAAGGCGCTGTCGCAGGACGCGCGGGTGCTGATCATGGACGAGCCGACGGCGGCGCTCGCGAAGACGGAGACGGCGCAGCTCTTCGAGCTGATGCGGCGCCTGAAGGAGCAGGGGATCGCGATCGTCTACATCTCGCACCGCATGGAGGAGGTGTTCGAGGTCTGCGACCGCATCACCGTCCTGCGCGACGGGCGCATCGTCCTGACCGAGGACGCCTCGAAGCTGACGATGCAGCAGGTGATCGACGAGATCGTCGGCCGCAAGCTCGAGCAGGCGATGGAGTGGAAGGAGCGCCACGTCGCGGAAGGCGCCGAGCTCCTGCTCGAGGTGCGCGGGCTCGAGTCGGGATCGCGCCTGCGCGGGATCGACCTCGAGCTCCGTCGCGGCGAGATCCTCGGGCTCGCGGGCCTGATGGGAAGCGGGCGCAGCGAGCTCGCGCGCACGATTTTCGGCATCGACCCGATCGACGCGGGCGAGATCCGCGTCGGCGGGCGCAAGCTGAAGATCCGGGGCCCGCAGGACGCGATCGACGCCGGGATCGCCCTGATCCCGGAGGACCGGCGCGCGCAGGGCCTCATCCTCGACCACAGCGTCCGCGACAACTTCCTGCTGCCGCTGCTCGGGCGCCTGACCCGCGGCGGCTTCGTCGAAGACCGCAAGGGCGACCGGCTCGCGGAGTCGTTCGTCGAGCGGCTGACGATCCGGCTCCGCTCGATCGACCAGCCGATCCGGCTCCTGTCGGGCGGGAACCAGCAGAAGGTCGTGATCGCGAAGTGGATCGGGACCGAGCCGCGGATCCTGATCATGGACGAGCCGACCGCCGGCGTGGACATCGGCACGAAGGGCGAGATCGTCGACATGATCCGCGCCTTCGCCGAGGCCGGGAACGGCGTGATCATCATCTCGTCCGAGCTACCGGAGCTCCTCGCGGTCGCGGATCGCGTCCTGATCCTGCGCGAGGGACGTGTCGAGCGGGAGCTCGACCGCCGCCAGATCCAGACCGAGGAGCAACTCCACCGCGCGGTCCAGGGGGTGAGCTGAGATGGCCGAGCGCGTCGCCGCATCGCTGCCGCTCGCCCGGGCGCGCCTCGTCGGCGCCGTCCGCGGGTTCGACTGGCGCCAGTACATCGTCTACATCGCGTTCGCGCTCGTATTCCTCTACTTCAGCGTGACGCTGCACGGCAGCGGGTTCCTGACGTCGACGAACCTGCTCAACATTCTTCGGGCGACGGCCACGATCTCGATCATGGCCGTGGCGATGACGTTCGTGATCGGCGCGGCGCAGATCGACCTCTCCGTCGGTGCGACCGCCGGTCTCGCGTCCGTGACGACCGCGATGACGATCCACGACCACGGGATGGTCGCCGGGATCGTCGTCGGCCTCGTCACCGGGCTCGTCGTCGGCTCGGTCAACGGCGCGCTCGTCGCCGTCTTCGCGATCCCGTCGTTCCTCGTCACGCTCGGGATGCTCGGCGTCGCCCACGGCACGGCGATGTGGGTGACGAACACAGAACCCCAGCCGATCCTCAACGAGACGTACAACAACGCGTTCGGGTCCGGCGACCTCGGCCCCGTGCCGTCGCTCGTAGTCTGGACGCTCGTCGCGGTCGCGATCGGTCACGTCGTCCTGCGGAAGACGTCCTACGGGCGCCGCGTCCTCGCCACCGGCGGAAACGCGATCGCAGCCCGCTTCAGCGGCGTCAATACCCGGCTCGTCACGTTCCTCGTCCTCGCGGCGATGGGTCTGACGGCGGGCATCGCCGGGATGCTGTACGCGGGGCGGCTGCAGTCGGGGCGGTTCCAGTGGGGCGAGGGCGACGAGCTCTCCGTGATCGCCGCCGTGATCCTCGGCGGGACGAGCCTCTTCGGCGGCCGGGCGAGCGTGATCGGGTCGCTGCTCGGCTCCGTGATGATCGGGCTGATCAACAACGGCCTGATCCTCGCCGGCCTCGAGTCGAGCCAGCAGGAGATCGTGCGCGGCGCGATCATCGTCGTCGCGGTGGCGCTCGCGCGGCGGAAGTAACCAGACGCGAAGGAGCGACAAGTGAAGCTGAGCTGTCACACGATCACGTGGGGAGGCGTCGTCGGGCATCCCGTCGGCGTGACGAGCGTGAAGAACCTCTTCTACCTCGCGAACGGGTCGACGGAGGAGGCGCTCCGGGACACGGCCGCCGCCGGCTATTCGGGCGTCGAGCTCTTCGACGGCAACCTCGTGGAGTACGAGGAGCGGCCGGAGGAGCTCGAGCGCTTGCTCACCGAGACTGGGCTCCAGCTCGTCGGCGTCTACTCCGGCGCCAACTTCGTCTTCCCGGACATTCTCGAGGAGGAGTTCTGGCGGATCGAGAAGGCGGCGGCACTCGCGGCGCGCCTCGGTGCGGAGCACCTCGTCGTCGGCGGCGGCGCGCAGCGGGCGCGCGGGACGGCGGAGGAGGACTACGCCCGCCTCGCCGAAGGGCTCGAGCGGGTCGTCGCGCTCGCGGATGAGCACGGGCTGGCCGCGAGCTACCATCCGCACCTGTCGACGATCGTCGAGCGGCCCGAACAGATCGAGAAGGTGCTGAGCCGCTCGCGGATCAACTTCTGCCCCGACACGGCTCACCTCGCCGCGGCCGGAGGCGATCCGGTCGAGCTGATCCGGCGCTACGCCGACCGGATCGTCTACGTGCACCTGAAGGACTTCACGACCGAGCCGTTTGCCTTCCTGCCGCTCGGCAGGGGCGAGCTCGAGTTCGGGGCGATGCTCGACGCGCTCGAGGCGGCCGGATACGACGGCTGGATCACGGTCGAGCTCGACGAGTTCGACGGCCCTCCGATCGAGGCCGCGCGCGAGAGCCGGCAGTACCTCGACTCGCTGCTCGCCCGCACCCGCGCGCGGTGACCCCGATCCGCCCGGCGTACGCGCGGCTGCTGCTGGCGCTCAGCGAGGGCCGCGTTCTCGGCAAGGGCCCTGGCGGCGAGCCGCCGACGCCGCCGGTCGGGCTCGAGCTGACGCGCGAGGAGCTCCAACAGATACGGGCGATGGGCGCGACGGCCGCGATCGTCATGCACTACGGCGGCAACGACTGGTCGCAGGCGCAGGTGGCCGGCCTCGAGACGCAGTTCGCGGAGCTCGGGATCGAGGTCGTCGCCGTCACCGACGCCGGCTTCGAGCCGGGGCGGCAGGCGGCGGACATCGAGCGCGTGCTGGCGAGGGAGCCGGACGTGATCGTCTCGATCCCGACCGACCCCGTGGCCACGGCGCCTGCGTACCAGGCCGCGGCGGCGCGTGGCGTAAAGCTCGTCTTCATGGACAACGTCCCTGACGGGATGCGGGCTGGAGAGGACTACGTAAGCGTCGTTTCCGCCGACAACTTCGGGAACGGCGTCGCCTCGGCGCACCTGATGGCGCAGGCGCTCGAGGGCAGCGGCACCGTAGGAGTCGTCTACCACGACGCCGACTTCTTCGTCACGCGTCAGCGGCACGCTGCGTTCAGGCAGACGATCGAGGAGAGCTACCCGGAGATCGAGATCGTGGACGAGCGCGGCGTCCACGGCCCGGAGTTCGCGGCGGCAGCGCAGAGGCTCGCGTCGGCGATGCTCGAGCGGCACCCCAGTCTCGCCGGTATCTGGGCCGTCTGGGACGTGCCCGCGGAAGGCGTGATCGCGGCGGCGAGGACGGCGGGCCGCAACGACCTCTGCATCACCACGGTCGACCTCGGGCTGAACGTCGCGCTCGAGATCGCTCGCGGTGGCCTCGTCTTCGGCACCGGCGCGCAGCGGCCGTTCGACCAGGGCGCAAACGAGGCCGAGCTCGCGGCGTACGGGCTGCTCGGGAAGGAGGCGCCCGCGTACGTCGCGCTGCCCGCGCTCCCGGTCTCGAAGGTCAGCGTCCTCGAAGCCTGGGAGTCCGTGTACCACAAGCCCCCGCCGCCGGAGCTCGTCGAGGCCGCGAGCGCGATCCCGGTGCGCAGCTGATTCAGGCGCCGACGGCGTCGATCCACGATACGGCAGCGCCGACCGCCGGGCCACGACGCGGCTGTCGCCGGCCACGACGACGACGCTCGGCATCGTCTCGCTGTACGCCGTCCTGTTCCTGCTGATCCGCGCCGGCGCAGGCCTTGTCACGGCGCCCCAGGCGTTCGCGCAGGCCGTCCGCCGCGACGTGGGCTTCGCCGACTACGCAACGCTCGCCTGGTTCGTCGCTTCGCTGTCCCCGATCGGGGGCGCACTCCGCTCGGCGCTCGAGTCGGAGGACGCCGTCCGCGCCGCCGCCTACTCGTCGGCCGCGGCAGAGCGGGCCGACGCGACCGAGCACGTCAGGTAGCCACGTCGGCACCCGACCCGATCCCCTGCGCGTCCGGGACAAGGGCGGCCTCGGCGTCCTCGCCCGCGAGCGTCTGCCTGACCGCGCGCTCGAGCAGGCGCAGCTGACGATCGAGCGGGGCGTGGCGATCCGGCGGTGCGATCGTCTTCAGATCCTCGATCGCCGCCACCAGCCGTCGCGTCACCTGCGGATAGCCCGGCGCGGCGAGCCGGATCTCGTCGAAGGCGAGCCGGACGTAGCCGTCCCAGTGGAGCATGCGGACGACGAGGCGCAGCTCGCCTGCCGCGTCGTGGAACCGCCCCGAGGGAAGCGGCCGGTCTGCGATCTGGCGCAGGCAGTCGTGCAGCCGGTTGATCGTCTGCGTCGCGGTCGTGGCGTCGTTCGACGATGTCCCGAGCGCGCGCTGCGCCACGTCGACGAGCTTGCGGACGCCGTAGGCGGGGTCGTCGGGGTGCGTCCGCTCGTCGTCCACCTCGACCAGCCGACGCAGCCGCTCGCGATCGGGCAGCGGCCGGTCGGCCCGCAGGAGCGGCGCGCCGCGCGGGACGAAGTCGCCCATCGCCGGCATGAGCTCGAGCGTGCAGCCGACCCGTCGCGCCTCGGCGACGAGGCGTTCGTAATCGACGCCGACGACGTTGCCGGAGGCGTCGGCCGTGACGACGGACGGGTCGTCGGCACGCGCGGTGACGCGCGGGATCCGGCGGTCCAGCTCCCGGCGCAGGTCGTGCCCCACGAGCTCGAGGAGGCCGCCCACGCGCAGCTGCTGCGACGTGTGCTGGACGTAGAGGAACAGGGCGACACCGCTCGCGGCTGCGAGGGCGAAGGCGGTGATGACCGTGACGGCGGGTACGGCGCCGGCGACGCCGGTGTCGACGCCGCGCAGCGAGAACATCGCGAAGGTGAAGGTGGCGGCGAAGATCGCGACGGCGATCTGGTCACCTCGGTCTTCGAGCAGCGCCCGCACGATCCGCGGCGAGAACTGGCCCATCGCCAGCTGCACCGTGACGAGCGTCACCGTCAGCACGATGGACGTCAGCGTCACGACGGAGCTCGCGATCGTCTGCAGGATCGCTTGCGCGTCGCCGGCGTTGCCGACGATGTCGTGCGGGAGCAGGGGCCGGTGCACGTGCCGGTCGAGGGCGACGGTGACCGCGGAGAGCGCGAAGCCGGCCGCGAGCCCGAGCGCGGGGATCGCCCATAGGCGGTGGCCGACGAGGGAGTCGAGGCGACGCGCGCTCACGCCTCCGGGTACCCTCCGCCGTCCGCGGTAAACGCTAGGCGCCGCCGGCGCGACTGGCGTCAGATCTGGACGGCCGGCGCGATCGGCGGGTACGCCGGCCAGACCGGCAAGTGCTCCAGTCGCCGAAGGCCCTCGAACCAGTGGTCGAACTCGAGCGGCTTCGGCACCGGACCGTCGTCGAACAGCTGTTCGGTCGGCGCCGGGACGTCCGGG
>JBKOVW010000021.1:0-5032 GCA_046724095.1 Actinomycetota bacterium
TGCAGCGGCCTGACGTCGAACTGCACGGGCGCCGCTCCCTCGCGCGTCACAGCCGCGTGGAAGTCGAGGATGACGCGCCGGAACGAGACGTTGCGGATCGCGACAACCTGGTCGGAATGCCATTTCGCCCCCGTCGCACGCCCGAATGCGAGCGAGCTCGGCGTGGCCGCGAACTCGGTCGCAGTCGCGCCGCCGACATCGACCAGACCGGCGCCCTGGGCGCTCACGGGGTCGTCGGCGAGCGGACGCGCGGAGCCGACCAGCAAGCCTTTGAGCGCTTCGGCGTCGAGATACGGGCGTGCCTGCGCGAGCAGGGCGGCACCGCCGGCCACGAGCGCGGCGGCCACGCTCGTTCCGTTGACCGTGCCGTAACGCGCCGAGCCGTCGGAGTTCGAGCCCGGCTCGGCCGTCTCGAGCGCGACGCCCGGAGCGACGATGTCCGGTTTCACGCGTCCGTCGAAGGCGAGCCCTGACGACGAGAACTGCGCAACGCGCCCCCCACCCGCGTTCGACGTCGTCCGAATCGACCCGAGCGAGACGGTGCCCTCGATGCCGTTCCGCAACCGGGCCAGCATCCGAGCCGCGACGTCGTCGGAGATCGACACGGCGGGGATCGGACCGTTCTCGTCCAGGCTGATCCCGCCGGCCGGGAGATCGGCGCCGTAGAAGAGCACCGCGACGGCACCGGCGCGCGCGGCGTTCACGAGGCTGCCGTTCGGATCGGCGCCGGTCGGCAGGACCGCCGCGCGCCCCGCGACGAGGCTGAGGCCGCGCTTGTCGAAGAAGTCGAGCAGCGGCACGGCGCCGCGATATCCGGCCGGTGCCGTCGTCTGTGCCCGCGGCGCTCCGATCCCGACATCGAGCACGCCGTTCGGCTCGACGGCGCTCGCGAGCGGCCGCGTGCCGTCGAACTCGACGTGCAGCCCGTCCCGCAGGACGACGCGGGCCTCGCCGTAACGCTGACGCAGGTCGAGCGCGCCGACGGTCAGCGCGGCTGGCGCGCCTCCGGGCCCGGCGATGCTGCCGTAGCCGGGGCCGACCGGACCGTCGTTGCCGGCCGGTGCCACGACGAGTGTGTCGAGCCGGGTCGCGCCTTGCGCCGCGAGCGCAAGCGGGCCATCGGCGAAGCCCGCGAACGGCTCGCCGGTGCCCACCAGTGCGATGCGCGCTGCGTCGTGCGCGTCGCCGTCGCCGTTGGGATCCACGGCACGCTCGAGGCCTGCGAGCAGCTGGTCGGTGCGGGCGTACACGGCCCAGCGCGCGGACGCGTCGCGCTGCCACCCGGCGACGCGGATCGGCAGCAGGGTGGCGCCGGGCGCGACCCCGGCTAGGGCGCCGGGGCCGCCCGAGCCGACGAGGAGCCCCGCCAGCTCGGTCCCGTGAGTTTCCACCTCGGCCGGCGCGTCGGGCTCGGACGCCGCAGACGCATCCGGATCTCCGCCGACGATGTCGATGCCCGACGTCACGCGTCCCCGCAGGAAGGGGTGCGCCCGGTCGACGCCCGTGTCGAGCAGCGCGATCGTCACGCCCCGGCCGTCGCGGTCGGAGAGCGCGATCTGCGGACGCTCACCGAACTGCGACCCAAGGTCGATCGTCGCCGGGTAGGCCGTGCGCACTGGATAGACGCCGGCAACCTCCGGCGCACGCTCGAGCAGCGCGACCCCGCGCGCGTCGAACGCGGCCGAGAACCCGTTCAGCGTGTGCGTGTAGCTGAACTCCGGCTGCACGACGACACCCTCGACGCGTAGCCGCGCGACGAGCAGCTTCTGGGCGGCGAGTGCGGTCTCGGTCCAGCGTTGCTCCTCCTCGCTCGTCGCAAGGCCGCCCGCGTTGCCGACACGGTCCGCGAGTGCCGGAGCCTTCAGGACGACGATCACCCGCTGCCCGACGGCGACACGTGGACGCTGAGCGCCGGCGAGGCCCTGCCAGCTGGGCAAGCCGTTGGAGGCGGGATGGTGGCGGCTGCCCCCGCCTGCGGCGATCAGGACCGCGGTGACGACGACCGCGAGAGCCGCAAGCACCAGCGCGTTGAACGGCTCACGCGGTCGACGCGTAGGCATCGAGGCCAAGATAGCCGGGATACGAGATGGGCTCGACGTACCTCGCGGCCGAGGCGATCATCGCCGCGTTGTCGGTGCAGAGCGCCAGCGGAGCGGGCGCCGCCTCCGGGAGCGAGGCCCGCAGCTCGGAGTTCGCGGCGACGCCGCCGACGACCGCGACTCTCGTCGCGCCGATCTGCTCGGCGGCCTGCTGCGTGCGTTCGACGAGCGCGCGCACGATCGCACGCTGATAGCTCGCGGCCAGGTCCGCACGGGCGGCCTCGACCCAGGCCTCGGGCTTGTCGCGCACCGCGTACAGGAGCGCGGTCTTCACGCCGGAGAACGAGAAGTCGAGCCCCGGCACGCGGGCGATGGGAAAGTCGAACGCCTTCGGATCGCCCTCGCGGGCGAGCCGGTCGATCTGCGCGCCGCCTGGATAGCCGAGGCCGAGCAGGCGCGCCCCCTTGTCGAACGCCTCCCCGGCGGCGTCGTCGATCGTGGTGCCGAGCACGCGCAGCCTGCTGCCGCGGTCCTGGACGTCGAGCAACAGCGTGTGCCCGCCGCTCGCGAGCAGGCAGAGGAACGGCGGCTCCAGCGGGTCGGGCTCGAGGTAGAGCGACGCGACGTGGCCGTGCAAGTGGTCGACGGCGGCGAGCGGCAGCCGCCGCGCCCACGCGATCGCCTTCGCGGCTGCGACGCCGACGAGCAGTGCGCCGATCAGCCCGGGCCCCGTCGTCACGGCGACGAGCTCGACATCGACGAGCTCTGCCTCCGCTTCGCCGAGCGCTTCCCGGATGACGGGCGTGACGAGCTCGAGATGACGACGCGAGGCGACCTCGGGAACGACGCCGCCGTACCGCGCGTGCAGGTCCGCCTGCGACGAGACGACATTCGCGGCGATCGCGCCGCCGCGCGTGATCAGCGCAGCCGCCGTCTCGTCGCACGACGTCTCGAGACCCAGGATCACAGCGTGCGCCAGTGGTGACCGCCGTCGGCCGTCTTCCAAAGGCGATTCCGGACGACAATCCACCCCCGGCGCGCGTCGAGGAAGCTGATCGCGGCCGGCGCCGAGCCTCGCCAGGTCGCGCGCCCGGACGGGGAGACCAGTGTTGCCGTGCCCCGGCCGCCGCACGGCGCGCAGCTGCCGGTCAGCACGGCGCTGCCCTGCCGCAGCACCGCGAAAGGCCCGGCGTAGTTGCTAATCGACGGCAGCTTGCGCTGAAACGGGCTCGCGTACACCGCACGCCACGGCCCTCCGCCGAGCGAACGGAAGACGTGATAGCCCTCGGTCCCGGCGGCAGCACCCTCGTGCAGCACGACCCATGCGCCGCCTCTACTGCAGCCGACGTCCGGGAATTCCTGTGCCCCCGCGCGCAAGCGCATGCGCGTCCAGTGCGCGCCGCCGTCGCGCGTGCTCCAGACCGTACCGCCGCGCGCGACCCAGCCCTCGCGACGCGAGGAGAAGCACTCGGACTGCACGAGCGCGGGCGCTCGCGCCTCGACCCACGAGCGGCCGGCGTTCCCGCTGACGACGAGCACGCCGTCATGCGTTACCCCAAAGCCCACGCGGGCGTCAACGAACTGCATGCGGAAGAGATGCGGCGCGCCGAGGGTCGACCAGTGCCGGCCGTCGGACGTCCGCAGCACGAAGCCCGTCCCCGTAAGCGCCCATGCGCGGGCGCGATCGAGGGCGGAGATTGCGATGATCGGCGAGCGCACCTCGACGCGGAACGTCCTACCGTCGGTCGTCCCGAGCAGTCCGTTTGCGCCGCCGTACCAACCGTGGTGCGCGTCAACGAAGGCGACCGCGCTCGCCGGCGGCTGCGGGACGATCACGAAGGCTGTCGCGCCTGCGCCGGCTCCGGGTCGCGCCACATGATCAGCGCGTCCTCGCGGTTGTCCGTGTAGTAGCCGCGGCGCACACCGCGCGCTTTGAAGCCCGCCTTCTCGTAGAGGTTGATCGCGACGTCGTTCGAGACGCGCACCTCGAGGGTGTAGCCGCGCCGCCCCTCCCCCGCCGTGACGACGAAGAGCTGCTCGAGCAGTCCCGCCGCGATGTGCTTGCGGCGGTGCTTCGGCGCGACCGCGAGGTTCATCACGTGCCAAGCGTCGACGTAGCGGCTGATGATCAGGTAGCCGAGCAGCTCGCCGGAGTCCGGGTCGAACGCCCCCAGCGAGATCGACGACGGCTTGGCGAGCTCGCCGGCGAACATCGATCGCGACCACGGCGTTCGATAGGACGCGCGCTCGATCTTCTCGATGGAGTTGAGGTCGTGCAGCTCCAGCCGACGAAAGTCCACCCTGTTCGCCGTGGTGCTCATTGGCAGCCTCGCGGCCAATGTGCAAGGGAAGGGGCACATGGGGAAACCGTGAGGTTTCCCCACTTCATCTCCTCGCCGCGCGCGGCGATCGCGGCGCCGCGTGGGTCGAGGCGTGACCTGAAGAAGGGGTCGCGTAGGGGAAACATGGTTTCCCCTACGGGAGCGAGCCGAAGGCGAGCGACGTGCTCATAGCCTCGTTTTATCAGCGTCGGGGAGGCGGAGGTACAGCGGCTCGACCTCCTCGGCGGGGCGAAAGTCCCGCGCCAGTTGGGCATGGAAGCGTGCGCGCGGGACATGCCGGTCGTCGTCGTCGGGCGGGATCTCGGCTCCCTTGGCCTCGAGGACGTCCCGGTATCGGATCGCGCCGCTGCCAACGCAGAGGCGACCGGGCTCGACCTCGAGCGCCGCGGGCGCGAGCGCGCGGCCGGGCACGAACACCTCCCGCCGGCGGGCGTCGATCACGGGCAGGGCGCCGGGCGCACCTGCCTGAAGCGCGTCCAGCGTCGAGACTCCGGCGACCGGGATGCCCAGCGCAAGCGCGAGCCCGCGCGCCGTGGAAAGGCCGATGCGCACACCGGTGAAGCTCCCGGGCCCGATCCCGACGGCCAGCGCGTCGATGTCGCGCGTGTGCATGCCCGCCTGGCGGAGCAGCGCGTCGACGTCCTCGAGCAA
>JBKOVW010000360.1:0-3693 GCA_046724095.1 Actinomycetota bacterium
CCGGCTGCTCGGCCCGCGCCGCTTCCTGCGGGTCGCTCGCGAGATGGCGGCGAGATGATGCCGGCGCAACCCCTTCAGCCCGGCCCGGCGTCGGGGCGTGGCTACACTGCGCGACCGCCACGGCGAGCTTCTTGACTGCGTGGAAGATAGGTGGTGGCGGGGGGGGGACCACCGATCTTCCACTCAGGCGGCCGGGGTTGGCCGCACCGGTGACGGGGTGAAGACGGCCCGAGTTCCTGTGCAAGGGTTCCCGGGGCGTTGACCGGCTGAGACCCGTCGCCCGTCATCCTCTGTGCGAGTGGGGTGCCCGGTGGGGTCAGGCTTTGTGGTGCAGCCAGACCGCTCCCAGCGGCGGCACGCGCAGCGACACCGATGCGTCCAGGCCGTGCCACGGGAGGGCCTCGGCGCGTACCTCGCCGAGGTTGCCGACCCCGGAACCGCCGTACAGTCCGCTGTCAGTGTTGATCACCTCGCGCCACGCCCCGCTCCGGGGGAGGCCGATGCGGTAGCCCTCGTGCGGGATCGCCGCGAAGTTCACCACGCATGCCAAGGTGTCGCCGTTCGGTGCGAAGCGCAGGAACGAGAACGTGTTGTGCTGCGAGTCCTCGGAGGTGATCCAGCGGAAGCCGCTCGGCGACGTGTCCTGCGTCCAGAGCGCCGGCGTGTCCTTGTAGACCCGGTTGAGGTCCTGGACGAGCCGGCGAATGCCGCCGCCGCGCTGGTCGTCGGTGATCAGGTTCCAGTCCAGGCCGCGTTCCTCGCTCCACTCCAGCTCGTCGCCCATCTCGGAGCCCATGAACAGCAGTTGCTTGCCGGTGAACGCCCACATGAAGCCCAGCAGCGCCCGCGTGTTGGCCAGCTTCTGCCAGAGGTCGCCGGGCATCTTGCCGGTCAGCGAACCCTTGCCGTGCACGACCTCGTCGTGGCTGATCGGCAGGATGTAGTTCTCGCTCCAGGCGTAAATCGTGGCGAAGGTCATCTGGTGGTGGTGCCACTGCCGGTAGATCGGCTCCTTGCTCATGTAGGACAAGGTGTCGTTCATCCAGCCCATGTTCCATTTGAAGCCGAAGCCCAGGCCGCCGAGATGGGTGGGGCGGGTGACGCCCGGCCAGGCCGTCGACTCCTCGGCGATGGTGACCACGCCGGGGTTGTTGCGGTAGACGGTCGCGTTCATCTCCTGCAGGAAGCTGATCGCGTCGAGGTTTTCCCGGCCGCCGTACTGGTTCGGCGTCCACTCGCCGTCCTTGCGGGAGTAGTCCAGGTACAGCATCGAGGCGACCGCGTCGACGCGCAGGCCGTCCGCGTGGAACTCTTCGCACCAGTAGAGCGCGTTGGCGACCAGGAAGTTGCGGACCTCCTTGCGGCCGTAGTCGAACACATACGTGCCCCAGTCGGGGTGCTCGCCGCGCCGCCAGTCGCCGTGCTCGTAGAGCGGCGTGCCGTCGAAGCGGGCCAGCGCCCACTCGTCCTTCGGGAAATGCGCGGGCACCCAGTCCAGGATCACGCCGATCCCGGCCTGGTGCAGCTTGTCGACCAAGCGGCGGAACTCGTCTGGGTTGCCGAACCGGGCGGTGGGCGCGTAGTAGCCGGTGACCTGATAGCCCCAAGAGCCGCCGTACGGGTACTCCATGACCGGCATCAGCTCGACGTGGGTGAAGCCGGTATCGACCACGTACTCGGTGAGCTGGTCGGCGAGTTCGGTGTAGGAAAGCCCGGGCCGCCACGAGCCGAGGTGCACCTCGTAGATGCTCATCGGCTCCTGGTACCACTGCCGCGACGCACGCCGCTCCATCCAGCCCGAGTCCTGCCACTCGTAGGTCGACTGGAACACCACGGACGCGGTGGCCGGCGGCACCTCGGTGTGCTGGGCGAGCGGGTCGGCATGCTCGCGCCAGTGACCGTCGCGGCCCAGGACCTTGTACTTGTACTTCGTGCCGACCTGGGCGTCGGGCACGTACAGCTCCCAGACGCCGCTGCTGCCCAGCGAGCGCATCGGCCAGCCGTCGTACGGGCCCCAGCCCGCGAAGTCGCCGATCACCTGCACGCCGCGGGCGCTCGGCGCCCACACCGCGAACGCCACGCCGGTGCCCAGCGGCCGCGCGCCGAGCACCGTCCACAGCTTCTCGTGCCGGCCCTCGCCGATCAGGTATATGTCCAGCTCGCCCAGGGTGGGCAGGTGCCGGTACGGGTCGTCGTACTCCACGCCGTCGACGTCGAGCCGGTAGTCGAGCACCGTGCCGGGCACCTCGGCCGCGAAGATCCCGTCGGGATGCACCTTGGTCATGGGTACGCGCTCGCCGTCGTGCACGAGCGACACTTCCTTCGCGCCCCTGCGCAGCGTACGGATGACGGTGTTCCCACCGCTCGGGTGCGCCCCGAGGATCGCATGTGGATCGTGGGTCTCCCCGGCGACGACGCTGTTCATGGCGCGCGGGTCGGCGGCGAGCGGAGAAGTGCTATGCCCGATCATCGGATCTCCTGTAGGGGTTCAGCCGACGAGCCGGGCGATGGAACGCAACGGGATCCGCAGCCATCCCGGCCGGTGTCGGGATTCATACGCGGCCTCGTAGACCGCCTTGTCCAGCTCGTACGCCGCCAGCAGCGCCCCGTGCTCGCGCGGATCGGAGCCGGCCGCGTGCGCGTACCCGTCACAGAACGCGGTCCGGTTGCGCTCCACCCATTCGTGCGCGCGGGCGGCCAGGTGCTCGGCGGAGTCCTGGTCCACGAGCAGTTGGTAAGCCGCGTACTCGTAGGAGCGCAGCACACCGGCCACGTCGCGCAGCGGCGAGTCCGGCTGGCGGCGCTCGTCCAGCGGCTGGCCCGGCTCGCCCTCGAAGTCGATGAGCAGCCACGCCTCCGGGGTCCGCAGCACTTGGCCCAGGTGCAGGTCGCCGTGGATGCGCTGCACGGTGACCGCCTCGACGGTCAGCTTGCGGAACCGCTCCTCGATGGCGGGTACCCACGGCCGCAACTCTGGCACGGCGGCCGCCGCCGCGTTGAGCCGCGCCAGGACGGCGTCGACCGGGAATGGCGATTGGCTGGACCCGAGCTGCTCCGCGAGCGTGCGGTGGACCGAGGCGACCGCCTCGCCCAGCCGGTACGACTCGCCCTGGAAGTCGCCGCCCACCTCGTCGGCCCGCATCTCCGCGTCGGCGAACAGATCGCGTGCGCTGGCCGTGGCCATCGCCCAGCCCTCGGCGGAGTTGGCCGCATACGCCGTGACCATGCCCAGCGCGCACGGCTCCCCGTCCTCGGTGCTCTCGAACGCGCCGAGCAGCCGGGCCACGTGCGGGTTGCCGGCGCGGCCCAGCACCCGGTTCAGTTCGATGTCGGGGTTGATGCCGAGGTCGACGCGGCGGAAGACCTTGAGGATCGCCGCCTGGTCGAAGATCACGCTGGTGTTGGTCTGCTCGACGTCGGAGACCCGCGGCGGCGCGTCCTGCGGGAGATCGACGTCGGGTTCGGGCTCGAAAGCTATGGGCCCGATGGTCTCCCCGGCCGCGATGAGCGACAGCAGGAACCGCGCCGCGGAGGCGTCGTACAGCGCGTCGTACCCGGTGCGGTCGTTATCGGTGCCGATCGTGGCGACCATGCTGTACTCGACGATCGGACCCGAGTCCCATGCGACCAGGATCTGATAGCGCTCGGAGCTGCCATCGGTGTAGGAGACGTCCAGCAGCACCAGATCCAGGT
>JBKOVW010000239.1:0-8216 GCA_046724095.1 Actinomycetota bacterium
TCGACCAGGAGAAGATCGGCATGGTGATCGGCAAGGGCGGCGAGACGATCCGCGCGCTCGAGGCCGACTACGAGGTGCAGATCGACATCGAGGAGGACGGCACGATCCTCATCTACGCCACCGACGGCAACAAGGCGAGCGCCGCCATCGCGGCGATCGAGTCGCTCACGAAGGAGCCGGAGGTCGGCGACGAGTTCCACAACGCCAAGGTCGTGAAGACGACGCAGTTCGGCGCGTTCGTGGAGCTGAAGAAGGGGACGGACGGCCTGCTCCACGTGTCGAACGTCGGCCCGGGCCGCGTCGGCCACATCGAGGACGTGATCAACCGGGGCGACATCCTCGACGTGCTCGTGCAGGAAGTGGACAAGGCGCGCGGCCGCATCGGCCTCAAGCTGCTCCAGAAGCACGAGAACGGAAACACCGTGTCGCCCGAGGAGCTGATCGAGCGGGCGAAGAACGCCCCGCCGCGCGAGCGGACGGAAGAGCGGCCGCGCGGCGATCGCGATCGCCGCGGTGGACGCGGCGGCCGCGGCCGCGATCGCGAGCGGAACTAGCTGAAACGGGGCCCGGCCTTTAAGGTCGGGCCCCGACTTGCTCTTCTCGCCGGCGGCCCACGAGCAGCTCACGGAGACGCCCTGGAGCGTCGAGCGCGCGCGTGCCGCGACCGCCGTGATCGTCGCCGACGCCGAGCAGGCGTTCGACGACGGCTGGGCGGTGCATCCGCTCGACGAGGACGACGCCTACTACACACCGCGCAGGCCGCGGACGATGTACTTCGGCGGCGCCGGCGTCATCGCCGCGCTGAACCGGCTCGGCTCCGAGCACGACTGGGCGGCGTATCTGAAGGAGTCCCTGGGCCAGCCGGATTTCCCGGACGAGGACGCCGAGCGGAGCCTGTGGGCGGGCGAGGTGGGCATCCGGCTGGTGCTGCAGAGGATCGCGCCGTCGACGCACAATCTCGAGCAGTTGGCGAAGCTGATCGCCGCGAACGCGGAGGACGAGCGCTGCGAGCTGATGTGGGGGAGCCCGGGCACGATCCTGGCCGGCCGCGAGCTCGGGCTCGATGTCACGCCGAGCGTCGAGTGGCTGCGCGCGCAGCGCGGCGACAACGGGCTCTGGACGCAGCACCTCTACGGCCGCGTCGGGCAGAACATCGGCCCGGCCCACGGGTTTGCGGGCTGCGTGTATGCACTCGGCGACGTCGACGACGTGACGGAGACGCTCGAGCCGCTGGCCGTTCATGAGGACGGCCTCGTCAATTGGCCGCCCGACGCGGGAATGGCGCTCGACGCGAACCGCGACGGTCTCATCCGCGTGCAGTGGTGCCACGGCGCGCCGGGCATCGCGGCGATGCTCGCGCCTTACCTGGACGAAGAGCTCGCTGTCGCCGCGGGCGAGCTGACGTGGCGCGCCGGGCCGCTGAAGAAAGGCGCGAACCTGTGTCATGGAACGGCCGGGAACGGCTATGCGTTTCTCGCGCTGTTCGAGCGCACCGGCGACGAGTCGTGGCTGGCGCGTGCGCGCGCGTTCGCGATGCACGCTGCAGAGCAAGTGGAGCGGGCACGAGCCACGTACGGCCGTGGGCGCTACTCCCTCTGGACCGGCGATCTCGGCACCGCGCTCTTCCTCGCCGACTGCGTCGACGGGGCCGGCAAATTGCCGTTGCCATAAGCCTCGGCCGCCCTTCGTCCTTTCCGACGTATCGTGCGTGGTGTGTGGGCACGAGTCGCGCGCACCGTCGTCGCGTCGCTTCTCGCTGCAGTCGGGGCTGGAGCGGCGGCCGCCGCGACGTCCTCGGAGTCGACGATCGGCCTGATCCAGCTGCGGTCCGCCGACCTCGGGCTCGCCGTGGTCTCGCCGGGCGGTCTGGTTACGACGGACAGCGCAGGACACGACGTCCGCCGGGTTGGGCCGCGGCTGCCGACGACCACCCACATCGACGACTTTGCGTTTCTCGACCGCCTGCACGGCTGGGTCGTCGCGTGGAACCTGAACGACGTCGGCGTCGGGGTCTACCGCACGCGCGACGGCGGGCGAACCTGGAAACGCGTGGACGTGACCGGGCACAGCATGGGTGCAGGAAGCGTCGCGACCGTTCGGTTCCTCGACCTGAAACACGGCTGGCTCGTGAATCAGCAGCCGACGGCGCCCGACGCGGCGCTCTACGTCAGTGTCGACGGCGGCGCACACTGGCGCCTGGTCCGACGTTCTCTACCGCAGATTGCGCCGGTGCTGTTCACGAGCGGCCGTCACGCCTGGCAGGCCGGCGGGCCGTTCGGCCATTCTCTCTTCCGCAGCACTGACGGCGGCCGCACATGGAGAGAGATCCGCCTACCTCTGCCGCACGACACGCAGCGCGCGTTGTACGACCTTCCCGTCGTTCGCGGGCGTCGAGTGCTCGACGCGGTCAAGGTTGTTCGCCGCGGGCCCGTCGAGCTGAGGATCTACAGGAGCCTCGATGACGGCGCCGGCTGGAAGCTCGCGAGCAGCCTGAGGCTGCCGGACAGCAGCACTGACTCCTGTCCGATGTTCGCAACGCGGGCGCCGCCGGCGGTTTCGCTCCTCACGGGTCGTGTCTGGTGGGCGGGCACGTACTACTCGGGCGGCTGGCACTCGTACTTCACCGAAGACGCGGGTCGACATTGGCGCTCCACGGTCATCAGCCGCGTCCGGCCGTCCGCTTCCTGCGCGCAAGCGGCGAGCATGCAGGCCGCCGACGCGAAGACGGCTTGGTTCCGGTTCACGGTTGGAGAGCAGAGCGGCCGCTTGTATACGACCGACGACGGCGGCAGGCATTGGCGCCGCGTGCTCTTGAATATGCCGTGAACTGACAGGTTTCCGTGTCAGGATCACAGCGTGCTGCGCCTGAACCACATCACGTTCCACTGCGCCGAGCCGCAGCGGGTCGCCGAGTTCTGGTCCGCGCTCCTCGACGGCTACGCGGTGGACGACAACTTCGCCCGTGGCGACGGGCCTGAGCTCTTCTTCAACAAGCGCGAGAAGTCGCCGACGATCGAGCTGCCGATCCACCTCGACGTCAACGTGCCCGACCGAGAGGCGGAGCTCCAGCGGATCCTCGAGCTCGGCGGCAAGCTCGTCGAGACGAAGTCGCACCAGATCGGCGACCTGTCCGAGACCTGGACGGTGATGCGCGATCCAGAGGGCAACGGCTTCTGCATCCAGTCGCCGCCGAACACCGATGCGCGCCGGATCGGCAACGTCACCTTCTCGTGCGCGAACCCGATCCCGCTGGGGAAGTTCTGGGCGGCCGCCCTCGGCTGGCCGGACGAGCCGATCGACCCGGGCTTCATCCAGCAGCTGCTCGACGCGGGGATGGACGAGCGCGAAACCGAGGCTTTCTATGTAACGCGCGAGACGCCGACCAGCCGGCCGCGGCTGCTCTTCCAGCGCCGCGAGAAGTCGCGCCCCGAGTCGTACCCGATCCATCTCGACTTCCGCACCGACGACCGCGAGGCGGAGCTCGAACGGCTGCAGCAGCTCGGGGCGACCGTCGAGGAGACGAAGTCCGACGACGAGCGCACCTGGACGGTCATGCGGGATCCGGAGTCGAACCCGTTCTGCGTCGAATAGCGCCGTCGGACGGCCGCACGAGCCAGCCCTGCCCACCGACGGCGGCGAGCACGTCGTTCGCGCGCGCGGGCTCGGCGAGCGCGACGATCGAGCCGCCGAAGCCGCCGCCGGTCATCCGCGCCGCGAACGCACCGGCAGCCAACGCGGCGTCGACCAGAGCGTCCAGCGTCGGCGTCGACACCTCGTAGTCGTCGCGCAGGCTCGCGTGACTGGCCGCAAAGATCGGGCCGAGCGCTGCCACGTCCCCCTGCTCGAGGGCCGCCACCGTCTGGCGCACGCGCGCGTTCTCGGTCTCGACGTGGCGGACGCGCCGCGGATCGCCGGCCTCGAGCTCGCGGCGGCGCTGTCCGTACGCCGACGAGTCGAGCGAGCGCCGCTCCCCGGTGTCGAGCACGAGGATCGCGACGCCCTCCGGCAGCGGTACCGAGCGGTGCCGGAGCGTCCCGCAGTCGAGCAGGAGCGCATGGCCGGCGCGTCCGAGCAGCGAGGCCGCCTGGTCGAGAATCCCCGACGGCACACCGGCCGCCCGCTGCTCGGCCCGCTGGCAGAGGCCCGCGAGCTCGAGCGGCTCGGGCCGGAGGCCGGCGACGTCGCAGAGCGCGAGCGCAACGGCGACCTCGAACGCGCCTGACGACCCGAGGCCGGCGCCTTGCGGCAGGTCGGCATTGACGGTTCCGCGAATACCCGTGGGTCGTCCGAGCTCATCCCAGACCGCCCGGGCGAGGCGCTCGCCGCCCGGGGCATCGAGCTCGAGACCGTCTGCCGGCTCGAACGACAGGGTGATCCCGAGCTGGACCGCGACCGGCAGGACGAGCCCGCCGCTGTAGTCCGTGTGCTCGCCGATCAGGTTGACGCGCCCCGGCGCGTGCACGGTCGCCGTCATACGATCGCAAGCTAGTGAAGGTGACCCTGATCGGCGCCGGCTCGACCGTCTTCGCGCGCACGCTGATCAGCGACCTGGTGAGCTTTCCCGACCTCGCCGACGACCTGACCGTCGCGCTGATGGACATCGACGCCGAACGACTCCGGGCGACCGAGCGGATGACTGCCGCCGCCGGCATTCCCGTCGAAGCCATGCTCGACCGGCGCGCGGCTCTCACCGACGCGGACTACGTGCTGACGATGTTCCAGGTCGGCGGTTACCGTCCCGCCACGGTCGTCGACTTCGAGGTGCCCAAGCGGTTCGGCCTGCGGCAGACGATCGGGGACACGCTCGGGATCGGCGGGATCATGCGCGGCCTGCGGACGATCCCCGTCCTGCTCGAGGTCTGCCGCGAGATGGAGGACGTCTGCCCGGACGCGGTGCTGCTGCAGTACGTCAACCCGATGGCGATCCTCTGCTGGGCCGTTGCGCGTGCCAGCCCGATCCGCACGGTCGGCCTCTGCCACTCGGTCCAGGGCACCGCGCGCGACCTCGCGGCCGACCTCGGGGTCGACCGGCTCGACTACCGCTGCGCCGGGATCAACCACCTCGCCTTCTACCTCGAGCTCAGCCACCGCGGCTGCGACGTCTATCCCGAGCTGCGCGCGAAGCGCGACATCCCGGACTGCAATCGCGTCCGCTACGAAGTGCTGCTGCACTTCGGCTACTTCTGCACCGAGTCGTCGGAACATCTCGCCGAGTACGTCCCGTGGTTCATCAAGAGCGCCAGGCCGGAGCTCGTGGAGGAGTTCAACGTGCCGCTCGACGAATACCTGCGCCGCTGCGAGGAACAGCTCACCCGGCCGGTCCCGACGGAGCTCGCCGCCGAGCGGAGCGACGAGTACGGGGCGCACATCATCCACGCGCTCGAGACGGGCGAGCCGTTCCGCTTCAACGGCAACGTGATGAACGACGGCCTGATCGAGAACCTCCCGGCCTGCTGCGTCGAGGTGCCGTGCGTCGCCGACTCCCGCGGGATCACGCCGGAGCCCATCGGCGCGCTGCCGCCGCAGCTCGCCGGGCTGATCCGGACGAACGTCAACGTCCAGGAGCTGACGGTCGAGGCGGCCCTGACCGGCAGGCGCGACCACGTCTACCACGCCGCCATGCTCGATCCGCACACGGCTGCGGAGCTCTCGCTTCGGGAGATCCACGAGCTCGTCGACCAGCTCTTGGAGGCCCACTCGCAATAATGAGCACCGTGCAGAAGTACGTCCTCTCCGAGCTGGACTCGGGCGAGCGTGTCATCTCGGAGCGCGTCCCCGGTGTCCGCTCCGTGGCGCTCGGTTTCTGGATCGGCGCCGGCTCGCGCGACGAGACCGACGCGAAGGCCGGGGTCTCGCACTTCATCGAGCACCTGCTGTTCAAGGGGTCGCACGCCTACACCGCGCAGCGGATCGCCGAGATCTTCGACGGTCTCGGCGGCGAGCTGAACGCCGCGACGTCGCGCGAGCACACGATGGTCTACGCGCGCGTGCCCGACGCGCACGTGCAGACGGCGCTCAACGTCATGACCGACATGGTGTTCGCGCCGGCGTTCTCGGATCTCGACTCCGAGCGCGAGGTCGTCCTGGAGGAGATCGCGATGTACGAGGACACGCCGCAAGAGCTCGTGCACGACCTCTTCTCCGAAGCGGTGTTCGGCCGTCATGCGCTCGGGCGGCCGGTAATCGGGACCGCCGGCGTGATCTCGAGCGTTACGAAGCGGGTGCTCGCCACGTACCACCGGCAGATGTACGCCGGCGGCAACGTCGTCATCGCTGCGGCGGGAAACCTCGAGCACAACCGGCTCGTGCGGATGCTGCACCGGGCGCAGAGCCAGCAGCGCCCCCCGACCGGCGGCCCGCGCGTGCGCCGCCCGCTCGTCAAGTCGCCGCCGCCGGGGCTCGTCTTCGCGAAGAAGGACACTGAGCAGTACCACGTCTGCGTCGGGGCACCCGGCATCGCGCGCTCCGACCGCCGCCGCTTCGCCGCGTCGATCCTCGACTCGATTCTCGGCGGCTCGGCGTCGTCGCGCCTCTTCCAGGAGATCCGCGAGAAGCGCGGGATGGCGTACTCGGTCTACTCGTTCGCGTCGCAGTACACGGACACCGGGCTCGTCGGCGTCTACATCGGGACGCGCGAGGAGAACCTCTCGCCGTGCCTCGAGATCACCGCCGAGCAGCTCGCGGACATCGCCGCCGGGAACTTGAAGGCGGACGAGGTCGCACGCGCGAAGGAGAACCTGAAGGGGCGGATCATGCTCTCGATGGAGTCGACCTCCAATCGGATGAGCCGGCTCGGCAAGTCGCTCATCACCGACACCGAGTTGCTTTCCTTCGACCGGATCATCGCCGAGATCGACGCGGTCGATTCGGACGAGGTCTCCGAGCTCGCGGGACTGCTGTTCGCGCCGGAGCGGCTGTCGATATCCGGGATCGGCCCGGCCGAGCGGGTCTTTCGCGCGGCGGTGCGGCGGATCAACCCGTCCGTGCTCGCGCCCGCTGCTTAGCCGCGAAAAATGCTGCGCATTTTCCGCGGGTTGGTAACTACCATCGCTTCGCTCGGTAAATGAAGATCTGCCTGAACGGAAGCTCGGGAAAGGTTGGCCGCATCCTCGGACCGGCTCTCGAAAAGGCTGGACACGAGCTGTCCCCACTCGACGAGGCCGAGGCCGTCGTGGACTTCACCGTTCCGGACGCGGTCGAGGCGAACGTCGCCGCGGCGCTCGACGAGGGCGTCCCGTCGGTGATCGGCACGACCGGCTTCGACCATGCGCGCGTCGACGCGCTCGCGCGCGAACGCGGCATCGCGTGCTTCCACGCGCCGAACTTCGCCCTCGGCGCGGTGCTGATGCTGCGCTTCGCGAAGGAGGCGGCGGAGTACCTGCCGCGTGCGGAGATCATCGAGCTGCACAACGAGGCGAAGCGAGACGCGCCGTCGGGCACGGCGAAGGCGACTGCGGCGCTCCTCGGCGGCGACCCTGCCATCCACTCCGTGCGCCTGCCCGGCCTCGTCGCTCACCAGGAGGTGCTGTTCGGCGGCGAGGGGCAGCTGCTGACGATCCGCCACGACACGTTCTCGCGCGAGGCGTTCGTCCCAGGCGTGCTGCTCGCGCTCGAGCAGCTGCCGGCCCTGCCCGCCGGCCTGACCGTGGGGCTCGAGAAGCTGCTGTGATCGAGATCTCCCGCGTCGGCGAGAGCGACCTCGCTGACCTTCTCCCCCTGATGCGCGGCTACTGCGACTTCTACGAGGTGTCGCCGTCCGACGAGCAACTGCTCGCACTGTCGCGGGCGCTGATCGCCGAGCCGCAACGCGACGGCGTGCAGCTGCTGGCGCGAAATGGGGGAGAGGCGGTCGGGTTCGCGACGATCTACTGGAGCTGGGCGACGACGATCGCGTCGCGCATCGGCGTCATGAACGACCTGTTCGTCGCGCAGGCCGCGCGCGGGACGGGCGCCGCCGAGCGGCTGATCGAGGCGTGCGTCGAGGAGTGCAAGGCGCACGGCGCCGCCGAGCTCACGTGGCAAACGGCGCCCGCCAACGAGCGGGCGCAGCGTGTGTACGACCGCGTGGGCGCGAAACGCTCGCAGTGGGTCGACTACTCCCTCAGCGTGCGGGCGTAACGGCGGCCGGTCAGCTCGAGCCCCAGCGATTCATAGAACGCGTGCGCGTCGTCGCGCCGCTCCGCGGTCGTAAGGAACAGGAGCTCGCAGCCGCGCAG
>JBKOVW010000362.1:0-4335 GCA_046724095.1 Actinomycetota bacterium
ACGGGCAGCGAGGAACGCGGCGAAGGAGTTGACCACCGGAAGCAGTCCCTGCCGCGCCATCCCGGCGGCGGCCGAGACCATGTCCTGTTCAGCGATCCCGGATTCGTGAAAGCGCTCGGGATGCGCGAGCTCGAAGGGGCGGATGCGGCAATCGGAGGCGAGGTCGGCGTCGAGGACGACGAGCTCGGGGCGGTCGTCCGCGAGCTCGAGCAGCGCCTCGCCGTAGGCGGCGGCGACGTACTCGTCGGTGACACGCGTGCGCGTCGCGATCCCCGATTCGGGCTCGCCGATGCTGTGCTCCTCGATCCGGTCGACGGACACGAGCCGGACGTCGGGGAGCCGCGCGCGGATGCGCTCGATCAGCTCGGCATGCGCGCGCGCGAACGATGCGTCGTCGGGCGCGCCCGCGTGCCAGCGATACGTCCCGCCGCCCTCCTCGAGCGCGCGCGGATGCTCCATGAACGACACGCCCTTGCCCTTCACCGTGTGCGCGACGAGAGCCTTCGGCACGTCGCCCGCCGAACGGAATTCCTCGAAGACACGCGCCAGCTCCGTGTGGTCGTGGCCGTCGCATGACGCGACGTGCCAGCCGAACGCGCGCAGCTTCGCTTCGAGATCGCCGAGCGCGAGGATCTCGTCGGTCCGCTTGTCCGATTGCAGCTCGTTGCGGTCGACGACGACCCACAGGTTGCCGAGGGAGTGGGCGGCCGCAGACTGCAGGGCCTCGAAGTTCTGCCCCTCCTGGAGCTCGCCGTCGCCCGTCATCACGACGACGCGGCCACCGCGTCCGAGGAACCGCTTCGCCCACGCCATCCCGCGACCCTTGGAGATGCCCATCCCCAGCGAGCCCGAGTTCGCCTCGATGCCCGGCACGCCGATGTCGGGATGGCCGTCGAGCCCGCCCAGGCGGCGAAGGCGCAGCAGCTGCTCGGGGGTCAGCACGCCGAGCGCGTGCAAGACCGCATAGAGCCCGGGGACGTCGTGCCCCTTCGACGAGAAGTACACGTCGCGATCGGGATGGTCGAAGCCGAGCTCGGCGGTGTTGAGCTCGCGATAGAGCAGATGGACGACGACGTCCATCGCGCTGAAGCTCGAGCCGAGATGTCCCGAGCCCGCGCGCTTGACGGCGACGAGCGCGTTCGCCCGGCACATGTCGCCGATCAGCGCGAGATCGCCGTTCGTCCGCGCGAACTCTTCCTGCGGGATCAGCTCCACGGATGCTCCCGCAAGACGTCCTCATTCACGTCCGCACCCCAGCCGGGCGCCGTCGGGATCGCCAGCACACCGTCGTCGATCTGCGGCACGGCCGTCGTCAGCTCTTCGCGCCACGGGACGTCGTCGACGTCGACTTCGAGGATGCGCACGTTCGGGACGGCCGCGCACCACTGAGCCGAGATGAACGTCGCGAGGTGGCTGTAGTAGTTGTGCGGCGCGCAGTTGACCTCGAACGTCTCCGCGAGGTCGGCGATCTTCTTCGCCTGGTGGAAGCCGTTCCAGATCACGTCGACTGACGCGACGTCCATCGCGGCCGCCTCCAGGAAGGGACGGAAGCCGCGGTTCGTGTACAGGTTCTCGCCCGAGCACACCGGCATCGAGGCCGCCGCGCGAATCGCACCGAGCGAGACCGGATCGAACGAGTCGACCTCGAGCCACATCAGCCCGTGCTCGGAGAGAGCGCGCGCGATGCGCAGCACGCCCTCGGCCGTGAGGTTGAAGTTGAGATCGACGACCGGCTCGGCCTTGCCCTGCGTGCCCGCCGCGAACGCGTCGAGCAAGCGCACGAGCGCCTCCTCCAGCTCGGGCGAGGGATTTCGCTCGAGCCCGTCCCCCTGGAAGCCCGGCATGAGGACGTCCGGCTCGTCGCCCGGTACGACGATGTTCGTCTTGAACGCCTTGAAGCCCCGCTCGACGACCTCGCGCCCGAGCGCCGTCACGTCGTCGTACGACGCCAGCTTCGGAGTGTTCGTCACCTCCCACGCCCGCGCGCGCGTCGTTCCGCAATGCGACCAGTAGACCTGGACGGTGTCGCGCGTCGGCCCGCCGAAGAGCTCGTACACCGGCACGCCGAACGCCTTCGCCTTCAGGTCGAGCAGCGCGTTCTCGATGCCTCCGATTGCCTTCTGGATGACCGAGCCGGGGCTCTGCCTGGTGGCCCGGAACAGGTCCCAGACGATCCGCTCGACCGCGCGTGGGTCTCGCCCGACGACGCTCGGTGCGAGGTCCTGCACGACGCCCGCGAGGCCGTGCGGCGACCCGTGCGAGTCGGTGATCTCGGCCCAGCCGACGGCGCCGTCGTCCGTCGTCGCCTTCAGGAAGATCCACGGCCGCCAGCCGGCCTCGCAGTACAGCGTCTCGAGTTGGGCGACTTTCATCGCGGCAAGGTTACGTCCGGGAGCGAGACGTCCCCGTCGTCGAGGAGCCGCCGTGCGCGGTCCCAGTCCTCCTCGTCGTCGATGTTGAACCCCTCGTAAGCTTGGGTCAGGTACGGAGCGACGACCTTCCCCTCGCGCGTGCCCGTCTGCGACACGACCCGTGTCCACGCGATCTCGAGAGCGCTGTTCTGCACGTAAACCTCCGGCAGCGCCTGGTATTGGCCCGCGTGCCACGCGACGGCGAGGTGCGACTGTTCGAGCAGCGGCCGCATCGTCCGGCCTTCGAGCACCCACATCTTCCCGGGATGCTGCTTGACGAGCTCGACGGCGCGGATCGAATCCGCTTCGGGCGTCGCGAGGAGTTGCTCGAGCCCTCGGCGGAGGACGCGCGGCCCGCGGAAGGGGTTCGTCGCACGGACGATCGCGAACAGGTCATAGTGGTCCTCGAGCTGCTCGAGCGCGTGCGTGATCCAGCCGATGTCGGGCGACGTCGCGGTCGCGAGCTCGCTCGGGCGCAGGAAGGGGACGTCGGCGCCGTAGCGCTGCGCCACCTCGGCGATCTTGCCGCTGTCGGTCGAGCACACGATACGGTCGAAGATCTCCGCCTGCCGCGCGACCGCGACAGCGTATGCGAGCAGCGGATGTCCGGCGAGCGGACGGATGTTCTTGTCGCGGACGCGCTCGGACCCGGAGCGCGCGGGGATCAGCGCAACGACGCTCGGCATGCCTCGTCGTACATCTGCGTGAGCACCGGGGTCTCGACGCCGAGGCGCCGGCCCGCGCGGACGGCCGCGCCGGTGATCGCGTCGAGCTCCGAGGGCACGCCGGCCGCGATGTCGCGCGCAGTCGAGCTCGTCAGAAGCGGCGGCATGGCCTCGATGATCGCCCATTCGGCGTCCGGCGAGAGCGCCACCCCGTCCGCCGCCGCCACCGCGCAGGTCTCTTCGATGGCGGCGCGCATGCGTCCTCGCCACCCGGGATCGCTGCGCAGCTCGCCGATCGGCCGCTGGGTGATCGAGGTCGCCGCGGCGGTGGGCGCCTGCCGCGCGAGCTTCTCCCAGAGCACCTCCTCCGCGCTGCCGTTCTCGCGCACGTCGACGCCCGAGCGGCGCAGGAGCTCGACCGGCGCCCCGGCGGCGACGGTCATCACGACGCTCGGCGTCGGCTGGAGCACGACGCCGGGCCGCTCGAGCCATGCCTCGATGCGCCCGATGCTCGCGCCGACGACTGTCGCCTCCGGCAGGCGCTTGCGCAGCGTCTCCATGTGCTCGATGCCGTTCAGGAGCGGCAGCACGAAGCGAGGCGCGGCCTCGACGCGCTCGAGCGCCTCGTCGAGCGCCGGCGCCTTCACGGTGACGAGCAGCAGCTCCACCGGCTCGCGCAACTCGGTCTCCGCGCGCGGCCGGGCCGTTTTGACAGTTTCGGCACGCTTGAGGGTCAGACCGCCGGACCTGATCGCGGTAGCCGTGGCCGGACGGGCGATGCAGACGACGTCGACGCCGGAGTCCATGAAGCCGACCGCGAGCACGCCGCCGACGGCGCCGGGGCCGAGCACGGCGACGGTCACGTCTGCGCCGGGTCGGCGATCAGGTTCACGTACTTCCACTCGGTGTACACGTCGAGCGCCTCGGTGCCGGCCTCGCGCCAGCCGGTGCCGGAGTGCTTGACGCCGCCGAACCCCATGTGCGGCTCGCTGCCGTGGGTGCCGCCGTTGACGACGACGACGCCCGCCTCGACCGCGTCGGCGAAGCGCATCGCGCGATGCAGGCTCGCCGTGTGGATCGCGGAGGTCAGCCCGTAGGGCGACTCGTTCACGAGCGCGATCGCCTCGTCCAGGTCGCGCACGCGGTACAGGATCGTCACCGGGCCGAACAGCTCCGTGCACGACAGGTCCGCGTCGGGAGCGACCTCCTCGACCACGGTCGGCGCGAGCCACCAGCCCGGGCGGTCGAGGCGCCGGTCG
>JBKOVW010000116.1:0-5463 GCA_046724095.1 Actinomycetota bacterium
CGCTCCCAGTCGCGGGTCTGCTCGGTGAGCAGGATGAGCCGCGCCGGCGCCGAGACGACGGCGAACGCCTGCTGCGGCGACATCGCCGCACGGAAGTAGGCGACCTCCCTCGTCGTCGACACGCGGCCGAGCACGAGCAGCGAGAGCGGCGCGGTCAAAGAGATGACCGCCGTCGCCGCGGTCGACTGCCCGACGAAGGAGAGGATGCCGCGACGCTCCTCGGCCAGCGAGACGGATGCGTGCTGCGGAAAGCGGCGGAACGAGGCCCAGCCCGCGGCGCTGATCGCCGTCGTGGCGATCACCTGCGCGACGACCATCGCGGCGATCGTCTCGTTGAGCCCGTGCGAGGCGAAGACGGCGATCGCGGTGAAGCGGAGCGCCATCGAGACGAAGAGGAAGAACGCGCGGATGTCGTAGCGGCCGCGCAGCACGATTGCGACGCCGCCGACGTTCTCCGTGCACTGCGCGAGGGGAATGAACGCGCCGATCAGGAGCGGGGTCGTCAGCCCGTCCTTGTGCAGCAGCGTGTCGGCGAACGGCGCGATCGCGAGCAGCAGCAACGTCGCGAGCACACCGCCGGCGAGCTTGAAGGCGATCGCGCTCTCGAACAGGCGGCGGAGCCTTCCCCAGTCCGCGCGCGTCGTGTAGCGGAAGCCGAACTTGACGAGCGCCTCCTCGACGGTGAGGTCGAGCAGGCTCTGCACGAACGCCGTCATGGCCAGCACGAGCGCGTAGAGACCGAACGTCTCGGTGGAGAAGACATGCAGCGCGACGACGGTCGCGCCGAACCCGAGCGCCGCGGATGCGTAGGTCCCGGCGGCGGCCGCCGACCGGCGCCAGAAGAGCCGAGAGCGCATATTGGAAGCCTAGACTCGCTGCGTGATCGCCCTGGCGCTGGCCATCCCGTTCCTCTTCCTGCACGTGAAGTACAACCCCGGGGTTCGCGTTCCGCTGGGCTCGACGCACCTCGGGCTCGAGCTGTCCGACCTCGCCGTCGTCGTGGTCGCGCTGGTCGCGCTGCGCGACGGGCTGCGCTACGGCTTCGGGCGGCTGCGGCCCGCCGTCTGGCTGTGGGTCAGCGCCGCACTGCTGCTCGTCTGGATCTTCGTGCGGTCGCAGTCGCTGACGCACTTCGTGACCGCCGCGAAGTTCGCCGAGTACGCCCTGCTCGCGGTCTCGCTGCCGCTGATCCTGCGGCGGCGCGACCAGTGGGAGCTCGTCGCCGCCGTCGTCGTCGCGTGGAGCGTCGCGGCGACGTTCATCGGCCTGCTTCAGATCTTCGGCCTCGACATCCTCGACGCGTGGGCCGCCGGACGGCGGCAGCCGTCGTTCCTCGGCCACTCGGACTTCGCTGCGCTGTCGGCGTTCGCGCTCGCGATCGGACTGGCGGCGGTGTTGTCGGCACGCCGCGCAATCGGGTGGGTCGGGATCGCAAGCGGCGTCGTCGGCCTGATGCTCGCCGGAGCCACGGCCGGGCTGATCGGGACGGTGCTCGGCGTCGCCGGCTTCCTCGTCGTGCTCGCGAGGCGCCGTCCCCTCGGACTACGCGACTTCGCGGTCACCGGCGGCTGCGTCGCGCTCGTCGCGGCAGGCGTGCTGACCTTGCGCGCGGGTGACTTCGAGCACTTCCTGCGCTTCCTGCACCTGAAAGGCCGCGAGGCGCAGACCTCCAACATCGAGACGTACTCCCAGCACTCGCTGCTCGCCTACGTCGGCTACCGGATCTGGCGCAACCATCCGGTCGCCGGCGCCGGCTGGCAGGCCTCGAACGAGCCCGCCGCCGTCGACCCCGTCCTGCCGGCGGCGCACGCCAGGTTCCCGAACCTCCCGCCGCTCGCTTTCCCGACCGAGCAGCACGAATGGGGCGTGCAGAACGCATACGTGCAGGCGGCGGCCGATCTCGGAGCGATCGGAGCCATCCTCTGGCTCGCGCCGTTCGCGATCGCGCTCGTGCTCGCCTTCCGGGCGAATGCGCCGCCGTGCGCCGTCGCCACGTTCTGCGTGCTGGCGGCGCTGGGAATCTGGCTCGGCCAGGGGCTCGTCGCCGGAATTCCGCTCGCGGCACTCACATGGCTCGGCTTCGGGCTCGCGGCGACAGCGGCTGCGCAGAGGAGTCCCTTGGGGTCTCAGGAAAAATGGGACGGGTGAGAGCTCTTGTCACCGGCGGCGCCGGGTTCATCGGCTCCAACCTCGTCCACGCGCTCGTGGAGCGCGGCGACGACGTGCGCGTACTCGACAACTTCTCCACCGGGAACCGCGCCAACCTCGAGGGAGTGGACATCGACGTCGTCGAGGGCGAGCTGCGCTCGTACGAGCGCGTGCATGCGGCGACCCGCGGGGTCGAAGTCGTCTATCACCTCGGCGCGCTCGGGTCGGTGCCGCGCTCGGTTCAGGATCCGCTGACGTCGAACGCCGTAAACGTCGAGGGCACGCTCAACGTCCTCCTCGCCGCTCGCGACGAAGGCGTGAGGCGCGTCGTGTTCTCGTCGTCGACGTCGGTCTACGGCACGAGCGCAGAGCTACCCACGTCCGAGGCGACTCCGACCGATCCGATCTCGCCCTACGGCGTCACGAAGCTCGCGGCCGAGCGCTACTGCATCAGCTTCAGCCGCGTGTACCACTCGTTCGAAGCCGTCGTGCTGCGCTACTTCAATGTCTTCGGGCCGCGGCAGAGCCCGCACTCGCAATACGCCGCGGCCGTGCCGCTCTTCATCGCCGCGATCGACGCGGGCGAGCCGATCACGATCTACGGCGACGGCGAGCAGTCGCGCGACTTCACGTATGTCGCGAACATCGTCGACGCGACGATCCGCGCCGCGGAGGCTGACGGCGCGAACGGGCGCGCGTTCAACATCGCCGCGGGCTCGCCGGCGAGCGTCAACCACGTCGCGGAGACGATCGGCGTCATCCTCGGCAAGCCCGTCGAGAAGCGTCTCGAGCCGCCGCGGCCGGGCGACATCCGCGACTCGTGGGCGGACATCGGCGCCGCGCGCGAGGTCCTCGGCTACGAACCGCGGGTCGATCTCGCCGCCGGCCTCGAGCTGACGGCCGAGGCGATCGTTGCCCGCGTCTGACAGCGACGTCGCTTGCGATGTCGCCTTCAGGCTGTGCGGGCTTTGCCCGGACAGCCGCCTGAAATGAACAGCCGACCCGAATGAATTCTCCACCCACGACGGAACCAATCAAGGTCCTCAGGGTCATCGCGCGGCTCAACATGGGCGGACCGGCGCTGCACGTCGCGTATCTGACAGCCGGCCTGCGCGAGCGCGGCTACGACACCACGCTCGTCGCCGGCTCGCTCGCGCGCGGCGAGGACTCGATGGCGTTCGTCGCCGATGCGCGCGACGTCGAGATCGTGCGGATCGACGAGCTCGGCCGCGAGATCTCGCCGCTCCGCGACTTCGTCGCGACGCTGCGGCTGGCGCGCCTGATCCGGCGCGAACGTCCCGACATCCTGCACACGCACACTGCGAAGGCGGGGACGGTCGGACGTGCGGCGGCGGTCCTCGCCGGCAGGCGCCGGCCGCCGATCGTCGTCCACACCTTCCACGGGCACGTCCTCCGCGGCTACTTCGGGCCGGTGCGGTCGCGCTTCTTCCGACTGCTCGAGCGCTGGCTCGCCTCGCGGACGACGGCGCTCATCGCCGTCAGCCCGCAGGTGCGTGACGACCTCGTGGCGCTCGGCGTCGCACCCGCGGAGCGGTTCGTGGTCGTGAGGCTCGGCATCGAGCTGGACGAGCGGGTCGCGGCCGGGCAGAACGGGCGCGCCGAGAGCCGCCGCTACCTCGGCATCGAGCCCGATCGCTTCGCCGTCGGCTGGATCGGCCGCATGACTGCCGTGAAGCGCACCGACGACGTCCTCGTCGCCTTCAAGCGGCTGCGGGACGAGGGCGTCGACGCCGTGCTCTGCATGGTCGGCGACGGGCCGGACCGCCCGGAGCTCGAGCGGCGCGCCCATGAGCTCGGCGTCGTCCGCGACACGCTCTTCCTCGGCTACCAGGAGGACGTCGCGCCGTTCTACGCGGCCTTCGACGCCCTCGTGCTGCCGTCCTCGAACGAGGGGACGCCCGTCAGCGCCATCGAGGCGCTCGCAGCCGGGCGGCCGGTCGTGGCCACGCGCGTCGGGGGCGTCCCCGACGTCGTCCAGGAGGGCCGGGACGGCTTCCTCGTCGATCCTGGCGCCACGGACGACCTGGCGGACCGTCTGACGCGCCTGGCGCGCGATCCGGAGCTACGGGAGCGGATGGGCGCAGCAGGACGCGAACGCGTCCTGCCGCGCTACGCGGTCGCCCGTCTCATCGACGACGTCGACCGGCTGTATCGGTCGCTCCTCGACGCTTCCTAGCGAGAGCCCTTACACGAGACCTTCGGGTTCCACGGCGCGAACATGCCGGCGGAATTCGCCTTCCAGATCCATGCGTGCAGCGAGTAGAAGTCCGGAAGGCCGAACCGGTTCGGGCTGAGCGTCAGGTTGAACGTGTGCCCGAAGAGCGACGGCGGGCCCGAGTGTGTCTCGTCCCAGGCACTCCTGATCACGACGTACTCGAGCGCGGCGAGCCGCAGCCGGCCGTTCTTCTGCGGTGCGTACACGAGCGCTTCCGGCTTGCTCGCGATCACGGCCGGATTGCCCACGAGATCGCCGTTGACGAAGTGGATGCCCATCCCACCTGCGCCCGGCAGGTCGATGCAGGCGATCTTGTTCGCGTCGACCAGCAGGTCGTAGCGGCCTGAGACGGCGACGTCGAGTCGTTGATACTTGGCCGTCGCGCGGCGCGCGCCGGCGACCGCCGGGTCGGCGGAGGTCGCGCTCAGCGCGACGCCCACGGCGGTCCCGGCGACGACGAGCACCAAGGCGGCCAGTCCGACTACACGGTTTCTTCTCATCAGTCCTCCTCAGCGGTAGCAGTACGGATCGAGCACGCGGACCTCGGTGATTCGGTCGACCGGCAGCGCGTTTCGCGCGGCCGTCTTGCGGATCGCCTCGGGCGTGGGCGCCTCGTAGACGCAGAAGGCGGTCGTCTCGTCGTCGCTGACGTACGACTGGATCCACGTCACGCCCTCGTCCGTGTTGCGCTCGAGTACCCCGCGGCAGTCGTCGAGCGCAATCGGCCATCCCTCTGGGAGCGAGCGTTCGATGATGTAGCGCGGCACAGCGCCAACGTACGAGCGCCGCGTCGCAGTTACATCGGGAGGACTCCCTAGTTTGCGGGCACCAGTCCCAGCCGATTGGCGACAGCGCCGGCCTCGCCGCGTGTGCGCACGTCGAGCTTGCGCAGGATCGCGGAGACGTGATGGTCGACCGTCTTCTCCGAGAGGAAGAGCCGCCGGGCGATGTCCGCGTTGCGGAGCCCTTCGGCGACGAGCCCGAGCACCTCGACCTCGCGTGACGTCAGGCTCGCGGGATTGTCGCGCGTCGACGGGCGCGGCCCCCGCGCGACCCGCGCTCCTCGCTCGCGCAGCCGC
>JBKOVW010000084.1:0-2631 GCA_046724095.1 Actinomycetota bacterium
TACCGCTGGCAGCTCGCCGCGGCCACCGGCGTCGCGCTCGGCCTCGGGCAGCTCGTCCGTGCGTTCTCGCTCTGGACGTTCGCCGCGGTCGTGATCGCCTTCGCGGTGGCCCGTGCGTGGCGTCCGCTCGTCGTGGTCGTCCTCGCGACCGCCGTCGTCGCGTCGCCGTGGTACATCCGGCAGGCGATCAAGTACGGCAACCCCGTTTTCGACCGGCCGACGCCGCACAAGGCGATCTGGGACCGGCGGCCCGCGAGCTTCTACGTCGGGCTCGGGCTGCCGAGGGTCTTCACCGATCCGCTGCGCCCGAGCTTCCGCAACGAGGCCGTCCCGACCACGTACAGCGAGGTCTGGG
Source organism: Actinomycetota bacterium (assembly GCA_046724095.1). GTDB lineage: Bacteria > Actinomycetota > Thermoleophilia > Gaiellales > Gaiellaceae > 3-1-20CM-4-69-9. The sequence continues at coordinate 356 of JBKOVW010000084.1, forward strand.
GCGACTACTTCGGCGTCTGGCGCGGCAGCCGCGAGCGCCAGAGCTTCCTCGGACTGCTGCCGACGCTGCTCGCGGTCGTGGGCTGGCTGTTGCTGCTCGTGCGCTCGCTGCGTGCGCCGCCGCGCCTCGCTACCGCGCTGCTGCCGGGGCTCGGACTGCTGGGCTACATGTACTTCACGGTCAGCTACCCGACCCCGGACGGGGACGTGCTCAAGGCGAGCTACATGCTGACGACGGCGCCGGCCTGGGCGCTCGCGTTCGGCTACGCGCTCGACCGGCTGCCGGGTCGCGTGCGGATCGTCGTCGCAGGAATTCTGGCCGCCTCGGCCCTCGCCGCACTGCCGTTCCTGGTGTACTGACCGCCGTGACGGCGGTCCTCTTCACGTGCGCGGGACAGCGCGTCGACATCGTCGACGCCTTCAACCGCGCCGGCGCGACGACGATCGCCGCCGACGCCAACGCGCTGGCCCCGGCGCTGTACCGCGCTCACCGGCACGTGCTCGTGCCGCGGGTGGACACCGACGACTACGTCCCGTCGCTGCGCAAGCTCGTGCAGCAGCACGACGTGAAGGTGATCGTGCCGCTGACCGACCTCGACCAGGTCGTGCTCGCCGAGACGCGCGACGAGCTCGGCGCACTCGTCCTGCTCCCCGCTGCCGAGATCGTCGAGCGCCTCGCCGACAAGTACCTCGCGCACGTCCTGTTCGAGGAGCGGGCCATCGACTCGCCGCCGACGTGGCTCCCGAACGGCGTCCCGGATGATGCGCCTTTCCCGCTGCTCGTGAAGGCGCGTCACGGCTTCGGCTCGCGCCACATCTACCGGGCAGAGGACCGCGCGCAGCTCGGCTTCTTCCTCGGCTACACGCCGGTCGACTCGATCGTGCAGGCCTGCATGTCGGGCGAGGAGTTCTCGATCGACGTCTTCTGCGATCTCGAGGGCCGCTGCCTCAACGCCATCCCGCGCACGATGATCGAGTCGAAGGGCGGCGAGTCGATCAAGGGGATGACGATCCGCGACGAGCTGCTGATCGAGCTCGCCCGCGACGTCGCCGAGAAACTCGACCTCGTCGGCCCGGCGAACATCCAGTGCTTCCGCGAGGCCGACGGCACCCACTACATCACCGACATCAACCCGCGCTTCGGCGGCGGCTTCCCGCTCCCGCTGGCGGCGGGCGGCCGCTATCCCGAGCTTGCGCTCGCGCTGGCGCGTGGTGAACGGCCGGAGCCGCGGCTCGGCGATTTCCGCGAAGGCATCGTCATGACGCGCTTCTTCTCCGACCTCAGTCTCACGCAGAACGGCGACGGAACGCTCAAGCCGCTCGCGCCCGCGGAATGAGGTACGTGGACTGGGCCTCCGTTAGGGTCGCCGCACCTTGAGCTCGCGCAACGTCGATCCCGGCGCCGAGCAGGAAGTCGATCTCGGCAGGTGGTGGGGCGCGATCGTTGCCCGCTGGTGGCTCCCGGTGCTCGGCCTCATCGCCGGCGCCTTCATCGGGTACCTGATCTCGCTGGGCGGCAGGGAGGTGTGGAAGGCGAGCGCCGACGTCTACCTCGGCGCTCCGTACAGCGCGTCAGGGGTCTTTCTGCAGGGACCGCAGGCGAACCCTTCGACCGCGGGGACGATCGCGCGCGCCGAGTCCTCGATCGAGACCGCCGCGGCGAAGGCCGGCATGCCCGCCGGCCAGCTGCGCGGCAACGTCGCGACGCAGTCCATCTCCACCGGGGCCGGCGCCTCGCTCACGCGGACGACGGGGAACCCGCTCGTGAAGATCACGGTGCAGGCTCGGACGCGTCGTCGCGCCGCCGCGGCCGCGAATGCCCTCGCGAACATCGTCGTCGACGAGCTCTCGGGCTACTCCAAAGGGAAGATCAACACGCTGCAGGACCGCATCGCCTCCGAACAGCAGCAGATCGACACGATCCGCCGCGGGTTGTCGAAGAGCGACCCTGCGACCAGGGCCGTGCTCGCCGTGCAGCTCGGCAGCAGCCTCAATGACCAGCTGCAGGCCAAGCAGCTGCTGATCCAGGCGCAGCAGATCGAGCTCCCGCGAGTGCTGACGCGTGCGGCGGCGGTCAAGGCGACGGCTCGAAGCAAGCGCAACGCGGTCGTGGTCGGCGCCTTCCTCGGCTTGGTGATCGGCTTGATCGCCGCGCTCCTGTGGGAGCCGCTCGCGCGGCGATGAGCGAAAGCTGCCGCTTTCGCTCATGCGGAGTTACGCCGCTTCGCGGGAGAACGCGCGCGGGCACAGCCCGCGCGCTTCTTGTCGGTTGGCGGT
>JBKOVW010000061.1:0-8917 GCA_046724095.1 Actinomycetota bacterium
CTCGATGCGCGCCCGCGCCAGTCCCGGGAGCAGTCGCCGCAGCCCGTGCTCGGCGCGGGCGGCCGTCGCGCCGTCGCTCGTGAAGCGCGCGTCGAGCTTGCCGCGGTAGCCGATTGGCCCCGAGCCGCTGCCCATCAGCACCCGGCCGTCCTTGGTCGTCCGGAAGTAGTGCAGGAACATCCGTCCGTCGACGATCGCCTCACCGCCGGTCCAGCCGATCTCCGCCAGCAGCTCCGGCACAGGCTCCGTCAGGACGACGTACGAGCCGAAGTTCGTCACGTGCCGCGCGACGGGACGCCAGCCCGTCGCCGCGGCGTTGATCGCGACCACGATCTCCGGCGCGCGCACGCGCCCGCCGGCGGTCGCCACCGCGCCGTCGCGCATCCGCGTCGCGGCGCTGTGCTCGTGGAGCTCTACACCGGCGTCGAGACCGCGGCGGCGCAGCGCTCGCACCAGGCGCGCGGGCTGCACAGTCGCCCCGTCCGGGAAGAACACGCCGCGGCGGAAGACCGGCGAGCGAACGTGTGCCCCGACACCCTCCGCGTCGAGCGCGACGGCTTGCTCGGGCACACCCGCGTCGGCAGCCGCCGACACCGCGTGCGCGACCGCCGCGTCCTGGCCCGGCGACGCCGACACCATCAGCATCCCGCCCTCGCGCAGCCACACCTCGTCGGCGCCCAGCGCTCGCACCGCCGGGACGATCCGCTCGCCGGCACGGGCCAGCTCGAGCGCCGAGTCGCGCCCGAGCAGCGACACCAGCTCCGCCAGCGACGCCCAGTAGCCGTGGACGAAGCCGCCGTTGCGCCCGCTCGGGCCTGACCCGCACGTGGCCGCTTCGAGCACCACCACGCGAGCAGAGGGCTCCCGCTCCTTCACACCGAGCGCGGTCCACAACCCCGTATAGCCGCCTCCGACGATGCAGACGTCGGCCGCGGCATCGCCCGCCAGCGCAGGCTCGGGCTCGTCCGCTCCCGCCTCGTCCCACCACCAGGGCGGCAGGGACGGAGCGACGCTCAGGCCGTCGCCGCCGATCGCTCGCGCCGCATCTGGAAGAGGACGTTGGCGACCATCGCGACGACGGCGACGAGGAAGATGGTCGTCCCGATCACGTTCACCTGAGGCGGCGCCCCCACGCGCGCTGCGCCCCAGACGAACAGCGGGAACGTGATCCGCGGCCCCGCGTTGAAGTAGGTGACGACGAAGTCGTCGATCGAGATCGCGAAGCAGAGCAGGAGCGCTGCCAGGATCGCCGGAGCGATCAGCGGCAGCGTCACCTTGCGGAACGTCACCCACTCGTTCGCGCCGAGATCCATCGCCGCCTCCTCGAGGTGCCGGTCGAAGCCGATCAGCCTCGCCTTCACCGTCACCACTGCAAAGCTGATGCAGAACATGACGTGCGCGATCAGGATCGTCCAGAACCCGAACGTGATCGCACTCGACATGTTGAGGAAGAGCGTCAGCAGCGAGGCGCCGAGCACGATCTCCGGCGTGGAGAGCGGCAGGAAGATCAGGAGGTTCGTCGCGCCGCGGCCGCGGAACGTGTAGCGGACGAGTGCGAGCGCGATCAGCGTCCCGAGCGCCGTCGCGATCAGGCTCGCGAGCAGCGCGATCTCGATCGAGAGCACCATCGCGCTGCGCAGCCCCGGCACGCCGTCCCAGTTCTTCCAGTTGTTCCACGTGAAGCCGTCCCACGTGTAGTTGAAGCGCCCTCGTGGGCTGTTGAACGAGAAGGCGATCACGACGGCGATCGGCAGCATCAGGTAAACGAACGCGAGGATCGCGTAGACCGTGAGCACGTGTCGCTTGACGAACGCCCACGCGCGCGAGAAAACGCGCTCGCGCGGCAGAGGCTCGGCGGCGGAGACGGCCGTCACCCGGTCAGCTTCTCCGTGCCCACCGCCCGCGCGTACACGGCGACCATCAGCAGGATCGCGGCCATGAGGACGAATGACATCGCCGCCGCGGCCGGGTAATCCGTGAGCTCGAGGAACTTCGACTGGATGACGTTTCCGATCATGTGGTTCTTCGGGGAGCCGAGCAGCTGCGCATTGATGAAGTCGCCGGCCGCCGGGATGAACGTCAGTAGCGTCCCGGCCACGACGCCGGGGAGCGACAGCGGCAGCGTGACGCGGATGAACGCCTTCCACTTGCTCGCGTAGAGGTCCTGCGCCGCCTCGATCAGCCGCTCGTCGATCTGCTCGAGCGAGACGTAGATCGGTAATGCCATGAAGGGGAAGAAGTTGTAGGTGATGCCGGCGACGACCGCGGTCGACGTCGCCAGCAGCCGGCCGTCGTGCCCGAGGATGCCGACGTCACGCAGCACGCGGACGACGGGTCCCTGGTCGGCGAGGATCGTCTCCCAGGCGAGCGTGCGGATCAGGTACGTGACGAAGAAGGGCGCGACGATGAACAGCAGCAAGAGGTTCTTCCAGCGTCCGCCGCGAAACGCGATCCAGTACGCGAGCGGGTAGCTGAAGACGAGCGCAAGCACCGTCGCGATCGCCGCGTACTCGAGCGAGCGGATGAAGTGCCCGCGGTAGTTGTGGATCGCGTCCCAGTAGTTGCCCCACGCCCACGTGAACGCGTAGCCGAAATCGAACGACCCCGATTCGAGCGACTGGTACGCGAGGAAGCCGAGCGGGACGACGAAGAACAGCCCCAGATACAGCAGCCCGGGGCCGAGCAGCAGGTACGGCGTCAGGCTCCTATGGCGGTGAAGAAAGCCCATCCCTCGGCTAGCCCGAGATCAGGTTCTGCCACTCCGTGATGTATTTCTCGTTGTTCAGCGCTGCCGAGTCGATGTTCTTGGCGTTGTCGAGCATCGCGGTCGTCGGGAAGATCAGCGTGTTGTTCGCGACGCCGGGATCGATCTTCTCGAGCGCCTGCTTCGCGCCTTTGACGGGACAGATGTAGTTGACGTAGTCCTCGATCAGCGCCGCGATGTGCGGGTCGTACGCGTAGTTCATGTAGACGGAGGCGGTATAGGCGTTGCCGCCCTTCGGAATGAGCATGTTGTCCGTCCAGATTCCGCCGCCGTCCTTGGGCAGGTTCCACTTCAGGTGCTTGTTGTCGGCCTGCAGCTGGACGACGTCGCCGGACCAGGCGAAACATGCGGACAGGTCGCCTTTCGCCAGCGGCCCGGAGTAGTCGTTACCGGTGAACTGGCGGATCTGGCCCGAGTCGACCGCCTTCCTGATCACCTTCATCGCGCGACTCCAGCTCGCGTCCGTCACCTTCTCGGGGTCGTCGCCGTTCGCGAACATCACCAGCGGCATCGTGTCGCCCATGCCCTGGAGGAGCGTCACCTTGCCCTTAAGCTTCGGGTTCTCGAGCAGGTCCGGAACCGTCAGGACGGGATCGGTCAGCTTGTCGTTGTACGCGATGCCGGTCAGGCCCGACTGCCACGGCAGGCTGTAGTCGCGGTTCGGGTCCCAGTTCGGATGCTGCAGCGCCGGCACCAGGTTCTTGAAGTTCGGGATCGCGCTCTTGTCGAGCTTCTCCAGCCACCCTTTCTTGATTAGGAGCGACGGATAGCGGGAGTTGTCCGTCATGACGATGATGTCGCGATCGATCGACTGTCCACGCGACAACGGGCCCTGGATCTTCCCGAAGTAGGTCGCGTTGTCGTTGATGTCCTCGACGTAGTCGACCTTGACGCCCGTCTTCTTCGTGAACATCTGGAGCGTCGGGTGACCCTTCGTCTTCTCGTTCACATCGATATAGAGCGGCCAGTTCGAGAAGTTCAGCGTCTTCGCGAGCGTGTGGTCGGAGCCGGAGCTCGAGGACTTCGAGCTGCTGCCGCCGCAGGCGGCGAGCACACCGGGCACCGTGAGGAATGCGCCGCTCGCGGCAGCGCGCCGGAGCAGGTCACGGCGGGTGAGCACGTCAGTCATTCGGATCCCTCCATGGAGTCGACGACGAAGGTGGAGTCCGGGCTCCAGCTGAGCGTGGTCTTGTCGCCGGGCGAGGCGCCGTTCAGGCCCGGTGACGCATTCTGGCGGTACACGGTGAGACGTCCGCATTCGGTGTCGACGATGTACTGCGTCGCCACCCCGACGTAGGCCTGCTCGACGATCGTCCCTTGGATTGCGTTCGGCTGGCCGTTGCCGAGCTCGATCTTCTCGGGCCGGATGCCGACGGCGACTTCACCGGTGCGGCCGTTGAGCGCGGTAGCGGGGACCCGCACGTCCGGGCCGTTGCGCAGCCGGACGCTGTTCGACCCGTTGACGGTGCCGTGGATCAGATTCGACGCGCCGAGGAAGCCGGCAACGTAGGCGGTGGCGGGCGTCTCGTAGAGCTCGGTCGGCGTGCCGAGCTGCTCGATCTTGCCCTGGTTCATGACGGCGATCCTGTCGGCCATCGTCATCGCTTCTTCCTGGTCGTGCGTGACGTGGATGAACGTGATGCCCACGTCGTGCTGGATCGCCTTCAGCTCGAGCTGCATCTGCTTGCGGAGCTTCAGGTCGAGCGCGCCGAGCGGCTCGTCGAGCAGAAGCACCTGCGGCTTGTTGACGAGCGCCCGCGCGAGCGCAACACGTTGCTGCTGTCCGCCGGAGAGCTGGCGCGGCTTGCGGCGCCCCATCCCCTCGAGCCCGACGATCCTCAACATCTCCTCGACGCGACCTCGCAGCGTGTCGCCGCGCACCGAGCGCCGGCGCAGCCCGAACGCGACGTTCTCGAACACCGAGAGGTGCGGGAACAGCGCGTACGACTGGAAGACGGTGTTGACGTCGCGCTTGTACGCCGGCAGCCCGCTGACCTCACGCTCGCCGAGGTAGATCCGGCCGTCGGTCGGCTGCTCGAAGCCGCCGATCATCCGCAGCGTCGTCGTCTTGCCGCACCCTGACGGGCCGAGCAGCGCGAAGAAGCTTCCGCTCTCGACCTCGAGGGTCAGGTCGTCGACCGCGATGACGTCGTCGAACCGCTTCGTGACGTCGACGAGCCTGACGTCGGGAGTGCTCATTTCCGCACGCGAGTCCAGGCCTCCGCAAGGACGTCTCCGAGGATGGACGCGATTTGATCGAACTCCTCCTGCCCTGCGACGAGCGGCGGCGAGATCTGGACGACCGGATCGCCGCGGTCGTCCGCCCGGCAGATCAGCCCGCGCTCGAACAGGCGCGGCGAGAGGAACTGGCGCAGGAGCGTCTCGCACTCCTCCTCGTCGAACGTCGCCTTCGTCTCCTTGTCCTTCACGAGCTCGATCGCGTAGAAGAAGCCGACGCCGCGCACGTCGCCGACGATCGGCAGGTCGAGTAGCTGGTCGAGCTTCGCCTTGAAGGTGTCCTGCGTCGCCGCGACGTGCTCGACGATCTGATCGCGCTTCATGATCTCGATGTTCTTCAGCGCGACGGCCGACGCGACCGGGTGCCCGCCGAAGGTGATGCCATGCGAGTACATCCGCGTGTCGCGCATGAAGGGCTCCATCACGCGGTCGCTCGCGACGACGGCGCCGATCGATGCGTACGACGACGAGAGACCCTTCGCGATCGTCATCAGATCCGGCCGGATGTCGTAGCGCTCGGACCCGAACCAGGCGCCGACACGCCCGAACCCGGTGATCACCTCGTCGGCGCAGAGCAGGATGTCGTAGCGGTCGCACAGCTCGCGGACGCCGCGCCAGTAGCCCTCCGGCGGCGTGAACGCGCCGCCGGCATTCTGCACGGGCTCCATGATCACCATGCAGACGGTCTCAGGCCCGGCGCTCTCGATCGTGTGCTCGAGGTCGTCGAGCAGGAACTTCGTGAACTCCGCCTCGGTCTCAGCCGACGGCCGGTGGTAGCGGTTCGTGTTCCGCACGTGGAGCACCTCCGGCACGAGCGGCTCGAACGGGGCCCGCAGCGCGGGAATCCCGTTGATCGCCAGCGCTCCCATCGTGGTCCCGTGGTATGCGATGTGGCGCGAGATCGCCTTCCAGCGCCGCTCGGACACGTGCGCTGCCGCCTGCTCGGCGTCGAAGTCGCGGTACGGCTCCGACGGAGCGTGCGCCACGACTGCGCGCTGCTCGCCCCGGGCCGCGTAGTACTGACGCGCGAGCTTCCACGCCGACTCGACCGCCTCCGAACCCCCGGAGACGAAGAAGAGGCGGTTCAGATCTCCGGGCGTCAGCGACGCCACCTCGGTCGCGAGCTCGATCGCGCGAGGGTGCGCGTACGACCAGTTCGTGTAGAAGGGCAGCTCGCGCATCTGTGCGGCCGCGGCCTCCCCCATCTCCTCGCCGTAGCCGTAGCCGACGTTCACCGAGAAGAGCCCGGCCAGCGCATCGAGGTACCGCTTGCCGTTCGCGTCCTCGAGGTAGCAGCCGTCCCCGCGCACGATGATCGGCACCTGCGACCCTTCGTACGCGCTCATGCGTGTGAAGTGGAGCCACAGGTGGTCGCGTGCAGCGCGCTGGAGGTCCAGCGTCTTCTCCGGAACGGTGCTCGTCATGGTTGTGTCCCCCAGTCGTACAGCTGCTTGACAAGGTCGAGGTACAGGAACGTCTCGGTCGAGACGACTCCGTCGAGCGCCCGCATCCGATTCGTGACGTCGAGCAACCCACGGCGGTCCGCGGCGACGACCTCGACGACGAGGTCGTACTGCCCCGCGGTGACGACGACGTAGTCGGCTTCGGCCCAGCTGGCGATCTCGTCCGCAACCGGCTGCGGCGGGCCTGTCGTCTTGATGCCGATCAGCGCCTGCTCGAAGCCGAGGCCGAGGGGGTTCGTCACGCCGACGACCTGCAGGATGTCGTCGTCGCAGAGGCGCGCATACCTCGCCCGTATGGTCGCCTCCGAAACGCCGAGCCTTGCCGCGATCGCCCTGAACGACTCGCGTCCGTTGGCCTGCAGCGCCTCGATGATGCCCTGGTCGAGTGCGTCGATGCGGGGCGGGGCGCTGACGGGGCCTCGGCGGCCGTCGAGGACGGCCTGCGCGGGCTGAGCGGCAGCTCTACGCAAAGCGAGGCGATTCGTACCACGCGCCACGCATTCACGCAACGTCCAGGGCCACTTGAACTCGCAATGCGAATGTTGGATGCTCCCCCCGCAACCCGAGCGGGGAGGAGATCAGGTGGCGAGGACACCGCTGGCGCAGCGCATCGAGGAGGCCTACGCCGAAGTCGCCGAGCAGCGCACCACGAGACGGGAGCTGCTCAAGCGGACGGCGACGGCGGGAGTTGCAGTCGCAGGAGCGAGCACGATGGGGCGCTTCGCCAAGGCCGCCTACGGGGCCGGCCAGCCGCGGATCGCGGTCGTCGGCGCCGGGCTTGCCGGGCTCACGTGCGCGTACCGTCTGAAGCAAGCCGGGCTGACCGCGCAGATCTACGAGGCGTCCTCACGCGTGGGCGGCCGCTGCTGGTCGCTCCACGACTTCGACCCGCTGATCGCGGAGCACGGCGGCGAGCTGATCGACCAGGGACACGCCGCGATGCGGCAGCTCGTGCAGGAGCTCGGGCTCACGCTCGACAACCTCTTGCAGGGCGAGCCGAACGGGACCGAGGACTTCTACTGGGTCAACGGCGGGAAGTACACGAACGACCAGCTGCTCGACGATCTGGGCGGCCTCTACCAGAAGCTGCACAAGGACACGAGCGCAGCGAGCTATCCGACGCTCTGGAACAGCTACACACAGCGCGGCTGGGAGCTCGACCACATGTCGATCATCGACTGGCTTGACGAGTCGATTCCGAACGGCGGCTCGAAGTCCAACCTCGGCCGGGTGCTCGACATCGCTTACAACATCGAGTACGGCGCGGAGTGCAGCGAGCAGAGCGCGCTGAACCTGATCTATCTGCTCGGCTACCAGGGCGCGGGACAGTTCCGCGTGTTCGGGAAGTCGAATGAGAAGTATCACGTGCGCGGGGGCAACGACCAGGCGGCGAGCCTGCTCGCCGCGACGCTGGCAGCGCAGATCACGACGAACATGCCGCTGACCGCCATCAAGCAGAACGCCACCGGCACGTACACGCTGAGCTTCGGCGGCCCGACCGTGACGGTCGACCACGTGGTGCTGGCTCTGCCTTTCTCGCTGCTGCGCGACGTCAACTACAACAAGGCGGGCTTCGAGCCGCTCAAGGTGACGGCGATCCAGGAGCTGCCGATGGGAACGAACTCGAAGCTGCACGTCGAGTTCAACGGCCGCTTCTGGTATGGGGCCGGCAACAACGGCAACACGTACGCCGACACCGGCTACCAGAACACGTGGGAAGTCTCCCGCGCGCAGGGCGGCGGCAAGGGCAGGGGCATCCTCGTCGACTACACGGGCGGCACCATAGGCGCGAGCTTCGGCAGCGGCACGCCGTCGTCGCGCGCGCAGCAGTTCATGTCGCAGCTGCAGCCGCTCTTCCCCGGCACGAACGTCGCGTCGCACTGGACGGGCCGGGCGACGGTCGACTTCTGGACTGGCTACCAGTGGACGAAGGGCTCGTACTCGTACTGGAAGGTCGGGCAGTACACGAAGTTCTCGGGCATGGAGAAGATGCGCCAGGGCAACTGCCACTTCGCGGGGGAGCACACGTCCCAGGACTCACAGGGGTACCTCAACGGCGCCGTCGAGACGGGCGAGCGCGCGGCGGCCGAGATCCTCGACGACCTGAAGCACGCGTAATGGCGATCGGTGAGCGGACAGCCTCGGAGCGCATCGCGGCGGAGCGGCAGCGCTACGTCGCCCGGGGCATCGCGACCACCCCGCTCGTCGTCGCGCGAGCGGAGGGCGCACGCGTGTGGGACGTCGACGGGCGCGAGTACGTCGACTTCGCCGGCGGCCTCGGCTGCCAGAACACGGGCCACGGGTTCGCGGCCGCGGCGATCCACGAGCAGGTCGACACGTACCTGCACCAGTGCTTCATGGTCGGGATCTACGAGCCTTACGTCGAGGTGTGCAGGCTGCTCGACGAGCTGTGGCCGGGCGAGAGCGAGACGCGTTCGCTCCTGCTCAACTC
>JBKOVW010000285.1:0-4262 GCA_046724095.1 Actinomycetota bacterium
GACCAAGACGCCCGCGCTCCGGGGAGCCCCGCAGAAGCGCGGTGTCTGCACGCGCGTCTTCACCGTCACGCCGAAGAAGCCGAATTCTGCGCTTCGGAAGGTCGCGCGCGTCCGGCTGACGAACGGCATGGAGGTCACGACGTACATCCCGGGCGAGGGGCACAACCTGCAGGAGCACTCGGTGGTGCTCGTCCGCGGCGGCCGCGTGAAGGATTTGCCCGGCGTCCGCTACAAGGTCATCCGCGCCGCGCTCGACACCGCCGGCGTCTCCGACCGCAAGCAGGCACGCTCGCGCTACGGAGCGAAGAAGACGAATGCCTAGGCGCGCCGAGATCACCCCCCGGACTGCGCCGCCGGATCCCGTCTACAGCTCGCAGCTCGTGCAGCAGCTCGTGAACCGCGTGATGACGGACGGCAAGAAGTCCGTCGCGGAGCACATCGTCTACTCCGCGCTCGACCGGATCGGGACGAAGACCGGCCGGCCTCCTGTGGAGGTGCTGGAGCAGGCCGTGAAGACGGTCACGCCGGTGCTCGAGGTCAAGGGCCGCCGCGTCGGCGGCGCGAACTACCAGGTGCCCGTCGAGGTGCCGCAGCGCCGCGCGCGCACGCTCGCGATCCGCTGGCTCGTCACGTACGCGCGTGACCGGCGCGAGAAGGGCATGCCCGAGAAGCTCGCCAACGAGATCCTCGATGCGCTCAACGAGCAGGGCGGCGCGTACAAGCGCAAGGACGACATCTACCGGATGGCGCAGGCCAACAAGGCCTTCGCGCACTACAGGTGGTAATGGACTGATGGCTACTCAGACTGCAACCAAGGTCGGCCTCGAGCACGTCCGCAACATCGGGATCATGGCCCACATCGACGCGGGCAAGACGACGACGACCGAGCGGATCCTCTACTACACCGGCCGTACGCACAAGATGGGCGAGGTCCATGAGGGCGCGGCGACGATGGACTGGATGGCGCAGGAGCAAGAGCGCGGCATCACCATCACGTCGGCTGCGACGACGGCGTTCTGGCGCGACTTTCGCGTCAACATCATCGATACGCCCGGGCACGTGGACTTCACGGTCGAGGTCGAGCGGAGCCTGCGCGTCCTCGACGGCGCGATCGCCGTCTTCGACGCGGTCGCGGGCGTGCAGCCCCAGTCGGAGACGGTCTGGCGACAGGCAGAGCGGTACGGCGTGCCCCGCATCGCCTTCATCAACAAGATGGACCGCACGGGCGCGGACTTCTTCGCCGCCGTCCAGTCGATGGTCGACCGCCTCGGCGCACACCCGGTGCCGGTGCAGGTGCCGATCGGACAGGAGGAGCACCATCGCGGGGTCGTGGATCTCGTCGAGATGCGCTCGATCACGTGGGTGGACGATCTCGGGACGAAGATGGAGCTTGGCCCCATCCCGGCGGAGCTCGACGAGCAGGCGAACGAGTACCACCACCAGCTGATCGACTCGATCGCCGAGTTCGACGACGAGCTGATGGAGACGTATCTCCTCGACGAGGAGTCGGTGACGCCCGAGCTGATCCGCCGCGCGCTGCGCAAGGGCACGCTCTCGAACAAGATCACGCCGGTCCTCTGCGGCTCGGCGTTCAAGAACAAGGGCGTGCAGCCGCTGCTCGACGCGGTGGTCGACTACCTGCCGAGCCCGATCGACGTCCCGCCGGTCCACGGCGTCGATCCGCGCACCGAGAACGAGCTGTCGCGCCATGCGTCCGCCGACGAGCCGTTCTCGGCGCTCGCGTTCAAGGTCATGTCGGATCCGTACGTCGGCAAGCTGACGTACTTCCGCGTCTACTCCGGGCAGGTAAAGGCCGGCGACCGGGTGCTGAACACGAACACCGGACGAACGGAGCGGATCGGCCGCATTCTCCAAATGCATGCGAACCATCGCGAGGAGCGGCAGGAGATCGGCGCGGGCGAGATCGCGGCCGGCGTCGGCCTGAAGAACACGACCACCGGCGACACGCTCGCGACCGACACGGCTCCGATCAAGCTCGAGTCGATCTCGTTCCCGGATCCGGTGATCTCGGTTGCCGTCGAGCCGAAGTCGAAGGCCGACCAGGACAAGCTCGGTACCGGGCTCCAGCGCCTCACCGAGGAGGATCCGACGTTTCGCGTCCGCACCGACGAGGAGACGGGGCAGACGCTCATCGCCGGCATGGGCGAGCTCCACCTCGAAATCATCGTCGACCGCCTGAAGCGCGAGTTCAGCGTCGACGCGAACATCGGCCGCCCGCAGGTCGCGTACCGCGAGACGTTCGGCAGGCCGGTCGAAAAGGTCGAGGGCCGCTTCGTCCGGCAGACCGGCGGCAAGGGCCAGTACGGCCACGCGATCATCGCTGCGGCGCCGCTCGCCCCGGGCGAGGGGTACGAGTTCGTCGACAAGGTCGTCGGCGGCAAGATCCCGCGCGAGTACATCCCGTCCGTCGACCTGGGCATCCAGGAGGCGATGGAGTCGGGAGTGCTGGCGGGCTACCCGGTCGTGGACGTGAAGATCGAGCTGGTCGACGGCTCGTACCACGAAGTCGACTCGAGCGAGATCGCGTTCAAAGTCGCGGGCTCGATGGCCTTCAAGGAGGCAATGAGGCGTTCGAAGCCGAAGCTGCTCGAGCCCGTGATGGCCGTCGAGGTGACCACGCCCGAGGACTACCTCGGCGATGTGATGGGCAACCTCAACTCCCGGCGCGGCCGCGTCGAGAGCCTCGAGCCGGTGGGGAACGCGCAGGTGATCAAGGCGAGCGTTCCGCTCGCGGAGATGTTCGGGTACGCGACAGATCTGCGTTCGATGACGCAGGGTCGCGCCGAGTTCACGATGCAATTCGACCGATACGAGGAAGTCCCGCAGTCGATCGCGGCCGAGATCGTCACCGCGGACGCATAGAGCAAGGAAGGAGAAGCATGGCGAAGCAGAAGTTCGAGCGCACGAAGCCGCATCTCAACGTCGGCACGATCGGGCACATCGACCACGGGAAGACGACGCTGACGGCGGCGATCACGAAGGTGCTCTCGGAGCAGGGCACGTCCAACACGGGCATCAAGAGCTTCGAGGAGATCGACAACGCACCCGAGGAGAAGGCGCGCGGCATCACGATCAACACGTCGCACGTCGAGTACGAGACGGCGAAGCGCCACTACGCGCACGTCGACTGCCCGGGGCACGCGGACTACATCAAGAACATGATCACGGGCGCCGCCCAGATGGACGGCGCGATCCTCGTCGTCTCGGCGGCTGACGGCCCGATGCCCCAGACGCGCGAGCACATCCTGCTCGCACGCCAGGTCGAGGTGCCGTCGATCGTCGTCGCGCTCAACAAGGCCGACATGGTCGACGATCCGGAGCTGCTCGAGCTCGTCGAGCTGGAGGTCCGTGAGCTCCTGTCACGCTACGAGTTCCCGGGCGACGACATCCCCGTCGTCCAGGTCTCCGCGCTGAAGGCGCTCGAGGGCGACGGCGAGTGGGTTCCGAAGATCCTCGAGCTGATGGAGGCCGTCGACTCCTACATCCCGGAGCCCGAGCGCGACGTCGACAAGGCGTTCCTGATGCCGATCGAGGATGTGTTCACGATCACCGGTCGGGGCACCGTCGTGACGGGCCGGATCGAGCAGGGGAAGATCCAGACCGGGAACGAGGTCGAGATCGTCGGCATCCATCCGGAGACGGCGAAGACGGTCGTCACCGGGCTCGAGATGTTCCAGAAGACGCTCGACTTCGCTCAGGCGGGCGACAACGCCGGTGCGTTGCTCCGGGGCATCAAGCGCGAGGACATCGAGCGCGGACAGGTGCTTGCGAAGCCGGGCTCGATCACGCCGCACACGCACTTCAAGGCCGAGGTCTACGTCCTGTCGAAGGACGAGGGCGGCCGCCACACGCCGTTCTTCAACGGCTATCGGCCGCAGTTCTACTTCCGCACGACGGACGTGACGGGCTCGATCAAGCTTCCCGAGGGCCAGGAGATGGTCATGCCCGGCGACAACACGAACATGGAGGTCGAGCTGATCCAGCCGATCGCCATGGATCAGGGTCTGCGCTTCGCCGTCCGCGAGGGTGGCCGCACGGTCGGCGCAGGCGTCGTCACCGAGATCGTCAAGTAGGAAGGGCGTCGGTTCGTTGGCACAGAAAATCCGCATCCGCCTGAAGGGCTACGACCACCAGCAGCTCGATCGGTCGGCGCAGTCGATCGTCGAGACGGCCCAGCGAACCGGCGCCACCATCACCGGTCCGGTGCCGCTGCCCACCGAGAAGAACGTCTACTGCGTGAT
>JBKOVW010000225.1:0-5067 GCA_046724095.1 Actinomycetota bacterium
ATGCAGGCTGGAGTCTCGTGGGCTCGGAGATGTGTATAAGAGACAGGAGGAGCCTCGTCGCGAAGCCGTAGCTCCATTCGATCTCCCCGAGGAAGGCGTCGCCGTTCTCGGCGTCGCGGATCGCGCTGGTCGCGATGGCGAGGGTTCGGTCCGCGCCGAGCCGCTCGGCCGTGCGGGCGCTGCTGGCGGAGCGCGTCCCGGACGAGATCCGCGAGCGCACGGCGGCGGCGATCGGCGTCGCAGGAACGATCACGAGCCTCGCCGCGCTCACGCTCGGGCTGGACGAGTACGACCGCGAGCGCGTGCACGGCTCGCGCCTGACGGCAGCCGAGCTCTCCGACCAGCTCGACCGCCTCGCCGCGGTTCCGGTCGCCGAGCGCCGGACGCTCCGCCCGCTCGATCCCGAGCGCGCGCCCGTGATCGTCGCAGGGGCGGTGATCGCGCGCGAGGTGCTGTCGTTCTTCGGCCTCGGCGAGCTCGAGATCAGCGAGCGCGACATCCTCGACGGCGCCGCGCTCGCGGCCGCCGAGCTGCCCGAGGAGGAAGAGGGCGCGGCGCCGCCAGGCGCCTACACCTGCTGCTGAAGCGGCGGCTCGTCCTCCGCGAGCCGGCGCTGCAACACCGTGCGCGACAGGATCCCGACGAGACGTCCGTCCTCCACGACCGGGACGCGTTCGAGATCGTGATCCTCGAGGGCCTGGTACGCGTCGTCGAGGTCCATCGAAGCGTCGATCGTGAAGAGCGGCGGCTCGGCGATGTCGCGGAGCAACGTCGAGCGCGGGTCGCGACCGGTCGCGACGATCTCCTGCACGAGCGTCTTGCGCGTGACGACGCCGACGAGCTTCCCGTCGTCGCACACGAGCACCGCGCGCACCGCAGGATCCGAGAGCCGCTCGCCCGCTTCCTGTGCCGACGCCGACGCATCGAGCGTGCCGGGCTCCGGCACCATCGCCTCTCTGACCTGGCTCATGGGTAGATGCCCCGCGCCTTGAGCGCGCCCGCGACCTCGTTGATGCCCGCCACCAGAGCCGCCTGCCGGAGCGAGATCCCCTTCTCGTCGGCGAGCTGCCAGACGCGGTCGAACGCGTCGCCGAGCTTGTCGGCCAGGCGCGCGCGAATCTCGTCGCGCGTCCAGAACAGGCGCCCGAGGTCCTGCACCCACTCGAAGTAGGACACCGTCACGCCGCCGGCGTTCGTGAGGACGTCAGGCAGCACGAGGATCCCGCGCTCGCCGAGGATCGCGTCGGCCTCGATCGACGTCGGGCCGTTCGCCCCCTCGACGACGAGCTTCGTGTCGAGCCGCGGAGCGTTGTGCGCGTTGATCTGATCCTCGAGCGCCGCGAGCACGAGCACGTCGCACGGGAGCTCGAGCAGCTCCTCGTTGCTGACGTGACGCGCGTCGGGATACTCCTCGAGCGTTCCGTTCGCGGCGATCCACGCGCGTAGCGCGGCGAGGTCGAGGCCGCCGGGCGAGTACACCCCGCCGGAGATGTCCGACACTGCGACCACGGTCGCGCCCTTCGCGACGAGCTCCTGCGCCGCGATCCCGCCGACGTTGCCGAAGCCCTGCACGACGCACGACTGCTCCGCGAGCTTCCAGCCGAGCCGCTGGCACGCGCGCTCGGTCACCATCACGACGCCGGCGCCCGTCGCCTCGTGTCGGAAGAGCGAGCCGCCCAGGGCGACGGGCTTGCCGGTGACGATCTCCGGAACGGCGTACCCGACCTGCATCGAGTACGTGTCCATCATCCACGCCATCGTCTGCTCGTTCGTCGCCATGTCCGGTGCGGGGATGTCCTCCTGCGGGCCGATTACCCCGCGCAGCTCGCTCGTGTAGCGCCGCGTCACCCGCTGCAGCTCCCCGATCGAGAGCTCGCGCGGGTTGCAGCGCACTCCACCCTTGGCGCCGCCGTACGGCAGCCGGAGCAGCGCGCACTTCCACGTCATCCAGACCGCCAGCGCCGCGCACTCGCCGAGCGTGACGTGCGGGTCGTAGCGGACGCCGCCCTTCGTCGGCCCGAGCACGCTCGAGTGCTGCACGCGGTAGGCGGGGAAGACGCCGACGTGACCGGCGTCTCGGCGGATCGGGACCGCCACGACTACCGCGCGCTCGGGATAGCGGAGCCGCTCGACGATCGACTCGTTGACGTCCGCGTACGGGATCGACTGCTCGAACTGTCGCTGCGCCGTGCGGAAGAGCGGCGTATCCCATTCGAGCTGGACGGCCTCGGCCGGCAGCTCCTCTAGCTTCGCCACGAACGGAGGCTATCCTGGCCTACGCCGGGGTGGCGAAACTGGCGATACGCGGCCGACTTAAAATCGGCTGTCCCCCAACGGGGGCGTGCGGGTTCGAGTCCCGCCCCCGGCATCGCGTCGCGGTGAATCTCTATCGGCGTGCGGGTTCGAGTGCCGCTACCGGCACTCCTATTCCCCCGCCAGGAACCCGTACTTCGACGGGATCGTCTTCGGCGCCTTGCCGACGACGATCGCGATCTCGTCGTGCGGCTGCAGCGTGTAGCGCTGCGGGTTGCCGGTCTGCTGCTTGCCGTTGACATACCACTTGAGCCCGTTGCAGTACGCGCCGATGCAGCGGCCGTCGAGGAAAACACCCCACTCGGCGACGAACTGGCCGAGCGAGAAGTGGTCGTTCGCCTTCGGCGACTCGATGTGGATCACGCCCCGCGTGTCGTGTGTGTGCAGCTGGGTCAGGTACTGCGCGCCGACATTGATCCCGATCAGCGCCGGGACCTTCACCTTCTTCCCGTCCACGAAAATGTCGAGGTGCGAGTGGTAGTGCGTGTTGACGGCCTCCTGCGGCAGGGTCGTCAGCCCGAGCGGAGGCAGGCGGTCGGCGAGGTACTGGTACTCGGGCGGCCACGGCGCCTTCGTCTTCCGGACTCCCGGGAGCCGGTTGTAGCTCGCGACGTTCGCCTGGGAGCTCGAGCTGCTGCTCCCGTCGTTGTCGCGCAGGAGGACCACGCCCAGCACGATCGCGGCGATGATCACGACGATCCCAGCGCCGATCGCGCCGTAGAACCAGGGCGGCCGCGTCGGGACGCCGGCAGCCCGGCGCGTCTCGCGCTTCTGCGGAGCCTGAACCCGCCTCGGCGGGGGTGGAGTGCGGACTTTCTTCGCCACGCGCGAAGGCCAGGGTAGCCAGCGGCGCGGGCCACCTGTGGAAAGGCGCAACGTGCGCGATTTTTAGTGGACGCGTCCCCTTGACGGGGTGACCCCGGTGGCCATATGCTCCCCGAGCCAAAGCCGATGAACCTTCGGGTTCGCCGGCTTTGGCGTTTTTTGTGGACCCAACGGGAACGCTCGACCACAACGGGAACGCTCGACCGCGTAAGCTCGACCGCGTAAGCGACGAAAGGGCAGACCACATGGGCCTTCTCGACAAGATCCTCGGCCGGGGCAAGAAGGCCGCCGGCGACGTGACCGGTGATTCCTCGCTCCGCAGCGAAGGCGCCGCGCAGGAGCGCGAGGCCGCCGCGGAGGATCGCGCAGCCACGCACGAGGAGCTCGCCGCGGAGCAGCGCCAGCAGGCGGCCGAAGCTCGCGTCGAGCGCGAAAACAGCTGACAGGCGGGACGGGCGGAGCCGGCTGACGGCTCCGTCCGACGCCCGCTCTACCGTGCGTAGGCTCGAATGGAGTTCGCATTCCTCATCATCGGGCTTGCGCTGGGCGCAGGCGTCGCGTGGTTCGTGGCCCGCTCGCGGCTGGGCGGCGAGCTCACGCGCATGCGGTTCGAGCTCGCCCATGAGCGCGCGGTCGCCGACGAGCGCGTCGCCGCCCTGACCCAGGCACGGGAGGCGCTGTCCACGCAGCTTCAGGCGATGTGCGCCGAGGCACTGCGCGGCAACAGCGAGCAGTTCATGCAGCTCGCGAAGACGCAGTTCGAGCAGCTGCAGCTGAAGGCGACCCACGATCTCGAGACCCGGCACAAGGCGGTCGAGAATCTCGTCACGCCGATCAAGGAATCGCTCGAGAAGGTCGGCAGCGAGGTGAAGACGCTCGAGAACGCGCGGCGGCAGGACGTGGGCCTCCTCAGCGGGCTGCTCCGCGGCGTCGCCGAGACCAACGAGCGGCTGCGCACCGAGACGAACAGCCTCGTCACGGCCCTGCGCGCGCCGTCGGTTCACGGCCGCTGGGGCGAGCTGCAGCTGAAGAACGCGGTCGAGGCGGCCGGGATGCTCGCGTACTGCGACTTCGTGGTCCAGGCGACGGGCCGCGGCGACGAGGACGGCATCCTCCGGCCCGACCTGGTCGTGCGGCTTCCGGGCGGCCGGACGGTCGTGGTCGACGCGAAGACCCCGATCCAGGCGCTGCTCGACGCGTCGCAGACGGACGACGAGACCGTGCGGGCTCAGCGTCTGGCGGACTTCGCCCGCAACGTGCGCGATCACGTGGCGTCACTGAAGGCGAAGTCCTACTGGAAGCAGTTCGAGTCGGCGCCCGACTTCGTCGTCATGTTCCTTCCGGGCGAGAGCTTCTTCCGCGCGGCGATCGAGCAGGACCCGGCGCTGCTCGAGCAGCCGGCCCAGTCGGGGATCGTGCTGGCGAGCCCCGCGACCTTGATCACGATGCTCCGCACGATCGCCGCGAGCTGGCGCGAAGAGCAGGTCGCACAGAGCGCCCGCGCGATCAGCGAGCTCGGGCGGGAGCTCTACGAACGGCTCGGCACGATGACCGAGCACCTCGTCACGCTCGGAAAGCGCCTCGACGGCTCGGTGCAGGCCTACAACCAGACGGTCGGCTCGTTCGAGCGCCGTGTCCTCGTCTCAGCCCGGAAGTTCCCGGACCAGGGCGTCGTCGCCGCGAAGGAGCTTCCCGAGGTCGTCCCGGTCGAGAAGTCGACGCAACACCCGCAAACGCTGGAACTACCGGTACGGGCCGAGAGCGACTCACCCTCGGCCAGCGCCGACGCCGCCTAATGCAGCGACCCGGGTCCGCCCCAAGAACATCTCCCACGCCGAAGCACCGAGCCATTGCGGCCGCGGCGTAAGACCGGCGCAGCCGTCTTACGTGGCGGCGAGCTGATGCGCCGCGGCGACGCGCAGCATCGCC
>JBKOVW010000151.1:0-5489 GCA_046724095.1 Actinomycetota bacterium
GCCTTCTGCTGCTCGAGCAGCTTGCGCTTGCGCGTGATGTCGCCGCCGTAGCATTTCGCGAGCACGTCCTTCCGCCGCGCCTTCACGGTCTCGCGCGCGATCACGCGCGCACCGATCGCCGCCTGGATCGGGACGTCGAACTGCTGCCGCGGGATCTCCTTCTGCAGCCGCTCGACCAGGGCGCGGCCGCGGTCGTAGGCCGAGTCGCGGTGAACGATCAGCGAGAGGGCGTCGACGGACTCGCCGGCGACGAGCACGTCGACGCGCACGAGCTTGCCGGGCCGGAACCCGATCACGTCGTAGTCGAAGCTCGCGTAGCCGCGCGTCCGCGACTTCAGCTGGTCGTAGTAGTCGAGGACGATCTCCGACAGCGGCAGCTCGTAGGTCAGATGCACGCGCTGCTCGGAGAGGTACTCGAGGTGGTCGAAGCGCCCGCGCCGATCGTTGTTCAGCTCCATCACGGCGCCGACGTACTCCTTGGGGACGATGACCGACGCCTTGATGTACGGCTCCTCGACCTCCTCGAGCTCGTCGGGCATGCCGGCGGGCGTGTGCACCTCGATCCAGTCGCCGTGCGGCGGCTTCACGCGGTACGCGACATTGGGCGCGGTGACGAGCAGGTCGAGGTCGAATTCGCGCTCGAGCCGCTCGCGGACGATCTCCATGTGCAGCAGCCCGAGGAAGCCGCAGCGGAACCCGAAGCCGAGCGCCTGCGACGTCTCGGGCTCGTAGAAGAGCGCTGCGTCGTTCAGCTTTAGCTTCTCGAGCGCGTCGCGCAGCTCGGGATAGTCGTCGGAGTCGGTCGGGAACAGGCCGGCGAAGACCATCGGCTTGACGTCCTTGTAGCCCGGCACAGGCTCGGCCGCCGGGCGGCTCTCGGACGTGAGCGTGTCGCCGACGCGGAGGCGCGAAACGTCCTTCAGCCCGGTGATGACGTAGCCGACCTCCCCCGCCTCGAGCGTCCGCGACGGGCGGCGCGTCGGCGAGAAGAAGCCGAGCTCCTCCGCCTCGAAGCGCGTGCCGAGCGCCATCGCGCGCAGCGGCTCGCGCGTCGAGAAGCTGCCGTCGACGACGCGCACGAAGGCGACGACGCCACGGTACTGGTCGTACGACGAGTCGAAGATGAGCGCGCGGGCCGGTGCGTCGGGATCGCCGGCCGGCGGGGGCACGCGCTCCACGATCGCGTCGAGCACGTCCTCCACGCCTTGCCCGGTCTTCGCGGAGATGCGCAGGACGTGGTCCGGCGAGTCGCCGATCAGATCGGCAATCTCGACGGCGGCGGCGTCGGGGTCGGCCTGCGGCAGGTCGATCTTGTTCACCACGGGGACGATCTCGAGGTCGTTCTCGATTGCGAGGTACGCATTCGCGAGCGTCTGCGCCTGTGTGCCCTGGGCGGCGTCGACGAGCAGCAGCGCGCCCTCGCAGGCCTGTAGGGAGCGCGACACCTCGTACGTGAAGTCGACGTGGCCGGGCGTGTCGATCAGGTTGAGCTGATGCCCCTTCCACTCGACGCGCACGGCCTGCGCCTTGATCGTGATCCCGCGCTCGCGCTCGAGCTCCATCGAGTCAAGCACCTGCTCGCGCATCTCACGGCTCGAGACGGCATGCGTCAGCTCGAGGATGCGGTCGGCCAGCGTCGACTTCCCATGGTCGATGTGGGCGATGATCGAGAAGTTGCGGATACGGTCTTGGGCCATCTCAGCTCTGCGATGCTCGGCGCCGCAAAGCTAGCAACGCCCCGAGCTCGCGAACCCTGAGCGCCCGGCACACGAGGAGGTACGCCGCCACGCCTGCCAGCAGCGCCGTCGCCACGGCGAAGAGCTGGCCGCCGAACGAGCGGCCGAGCGCGTCGTCGAGCGCGTACCAGGTGCCGTACGCCGCGCCGGCGAGAGCAGCCGACCCGACGAGGATGCGCGCGACCGAGTCTGCGATCGCGCGGCCGCCGAGCCGCCCGAGGCGGCGGCGCATCAACGTAAGCAGCACGGCGCTGCCCGCCAGGTTGACACACGACGTCGCGAGCGGGATGCCCCAGGTCCCGAAGCGGTAGAACGCGGCGTCGAGCGCGGCATTGATGCCGAGGTTGCCGAGCGCGACCGCGGTCGGGATCCAGTTCGACTGCAGGCTGAAGAAGCCGCGATTGAGCAGCAGCATGACGCCGTTGAAGAACAGCCCGGCCGAGAACGCGGCGAGCGCGGCGGCGACGACCGGCGTCTGCGCGGGCTCGAACTGTCCCCGCTGGTAGACGATCCGCGTGATCGGCTCGGCGAGGACGGCGCTCATGACACCGGCCGGGATCAGCAGGAACGCGATCTGCCGCAGGCCGAGGCCGAGCGTGTCGCGGAACCCGCGGGTGTCGTTCCGGGCGGCGAGCCGCGACAGTGATGGAAACAGCACGGTCGTGATCGCGACCGAGAAGATCCCCTGCGGGAGCATGTACAGGCGGAACGCCTTGTCGATCGCGGTCGGGGCGAGCTCGGGATCGATCAGCCGTGACGCGAAGATCGAGTCGATGACGGCGTTGAAGTTGATCAGGCCGAGCCCGAGCGTCACGGGCAGCATGAGCTTCAGCACGCGCCAGACCGCCGGGTCGTGCCAGTCGATCAGCACGCGCAGCCGTCCGTCGAGGCCGCGGAGCCACGGGATCGGCAGCAGCACCTGGATCACCGTCCCGATCACGATCGAGACGGCGTACACGTAGAGCTTCGCGTCCATCGTCTCCGCGCGCGGGACGCCGATCACGAGCCCGGCGATGATCGCGAGGTTCCAGAAGACCGGGCTGAGCGCCGGAACGGTGAAGCGCTCGTAGCTGTTGAGAATCCCGACGACGATCCCCGAGACGCCGAGCAGCGCGACGATGGGGAAGAGCACGCGCGAGAGCCCGATCGCGAGCTCCTTGTCGCCGCCGGGATCCCCGAAGAGGCCGATGATCCACGGCGCCGCCACGATGAAGATCGCGGTCAGGCCGGTGAGAACGAGGAGAACGAGCCAGAAGAGGCTCGAAGCCACGCGCCAGGCACGCTGACGGTCGCCGCGTTCCTGCAGCTCCGTGAAGACGGGCACGAAGGCGGACGAGAGCGCGGCGTCGGCGACGAGGGCGCGCACGAGGTTCGGCACCTGGAAGGCGACCGTGAAGGCGTTGATCTTGCCGGCGGCGCCGAAGTAGTAGGCGGCGACGACCTCGCGGACGAGACCGAGGATGCGGGAGAGCGCGGTGGCGAGCGAGAAGATCGCCGTCGACCTCGCGAGCCGGCGGCCGGAGCGCTCGTCCACGCGCGCGAGTATAGGGAGGGCACCCTCTGGTACCATGCCGCCGCCCGCGAACTGCGGGCCTTTAAAACGGCCAGTCGGGCAAAGCCCGCCTGACCTCTCTACGGCGCCGCCGAGTCGGCGCCTAAGCGCGAATGCCGAACATCCGACAACAGAAGAAGCGAGTTCGCACGGCCGCCAAGCAGCGGCTGGAGAACTTGCACTACCGCTCGACCGCGAAGACGCTCGCCAAGCGCCTCGAGTCCGCAGTGAAGGACGGCGACAAGGACCGCGTCGCCGCCGAGCACCGCGAGCTCGTCCGCTGGCTCGACCGCGCGGCAGCCCGCGGCGCGATGCACCGAAACACCGCCGCGCGCCGGAAGTCGCAGGCCGCGCGGATCGTCAGCTCGGGCCGCTAGGCCGCTGCTGCTTCGCGCGGGCGCGTGATCTCGATCAGCGCGCGCTCGAGCTCGAGATCGACCGCGAGGCGCGAGCCGCCCTTCACCGCGTGGTCCAGGCCGGCCAGGCGCACGACGGCCTCGCGGAGCTCGTCCGGTCCGTAGTTGCGCGCCTGTGCGTAGAGCTTCTCGACGTAGAACGGATGGCGCTTCAGCCGCGACGCCGCCTCGCGGGCGGTCAGCCCTTCGTCCGCGAACACCTGGCAGTCACGAACGCGGCCGACGTGCGCGACGAGCATCCCGATCAGCATCGGCACGGTGCGCGAGACCGGGTCGCCCGAGCGCTCGAGCAACGTCTGACATGCCGCGAGCGCATCCGGCAGGTCGCGCCTGCCCCATGCGTCGGTCAGCTCGTATCCCGGGACCTCGGCGCATCCCGCTGCGAGCAGCTCGATCTCGCGCGTGCCGACCGGCTCGCCGCCGGACCACGTCGCGATCTTGTCGACCTCGCTCACCAGCTCTTCGGGGTCTTCGCCGACGACTTCGATCAGGAGCCTGGCCGCCTCGGGATCGACGCTCACGCCGCGGTCGCCGAACTGCTTCGCAACCCAGTCGGCCATGCGCCGCTTCGGGACGTCGTAGACGAGGACGTCACCGGCCTTCGCGCACGCCTTCGCGAGCGCGGAGTCCTTTTTCAGCTCGGACGCCACGAGAGCGAGCACGGTCTCGGGTGTCGGGCTCGCGAGGTATGCCGCGATCGCCTTCGCATCGGCGGCCTTCCAGCGGTCGGCCTCCTCGACGATCACGAGCCGGCCGCCGCTGCCGAGCAGGCCGAGCGCGTTGCACGCAGCGACCGCGTCGTCGCCGCTTGCCTCGTGGGCGGTGAGGCGCTCCGTCGCCTCCTCCCCGATGCGGTCGCGCAGCCTGCGCAGCGCGCGCAGGATCTTCGGACGGTCGCCCCCGGTGATCAGGTAGACGGGCTTGAGCTCGGCCGTGGCCATTCCCGCCAAGCATAGGCAGTGACCAGGAGCGCGCCCGCCATGAGCGCGAGCAGCCCGCGCGTTGAGCGGATCTGC
This sequence comes from Actinomycetota bacterium, assembly GCA_046724095.1. Classification (GTDB taxonomy): domain Bacteria; phylum Actinomycetota; class Thermoleophilia; order Gaiellales; family Gaiellaceae; genus 3-1-20CM-4-69-9. The sequence goes on from JBKOVW010000151.1 coordinate 4,721, forward strand.
GCAAAGGGAAGGCCGCCGACGAGCCGTGCGACCGTCGCGAGGTAGGCGGCGCACCATCCGTTCAGCCACGCGAGGGCGGCGGCAGCGCTGGGTGAGAGCGGTGCGATCGCTGTTGCTCCGAGCGCGAGCGCGAGCAGCGGGACGACCGCGGGCGCGGCGAGCGCGTTCGCAGGGACAGCGAGCAACTGAACGGAGTGGAACTGGAGCCACAGGATCGGCGCCGTCGCGAGGCCGCACGCGGCGGACACGGCGATCCCCGGACGCAAGCCCCCCAGCGGGTACCCCTCGAGCACGCGGTGGAAGCGCGGGACGAGCACGAAGATGGCAACGACCGCCGCGAACGACAGCTGGAAGCCGGCATCGAAGAGCGTGTAGGGGTTCCACGCCAACAGCGCGAGCGCCCCGACGAACAGCAGGTGCCAGCGATCCGTCGTGCGGGCAGTCAGCCACGCCAGCGAGCACAGCGCTCCCGCGACGCCCGCACGCACGACCGACGGCTGTGCCCCGACGGCCAGCACGTACGCCGCGATCGCCGCGAGCGCACCGACGTGTGCGAGCAGCCGCGAGATGCCCAGCACCCAAGCGACGACGAGCACGCTCCCGGCAACGAGGACGACGTTCTGTCCCGAGACCGCGAGCAGGTGATAGAGGCCCGCGGCGCGGAAACGCTGCCGGAGCTCGTCGGAGAGCCCGTTCTCGTCCCCGAGGACGACGCCGTCGATGACAGCGGCGCGCTCGCCGCGCAGCCCACGTGCGATCGCTGCGCGCA
>JBKOVW010000078.1:0-10987 GCA_046724095.1 Actinomycetota bacterium
CGTCTCGGTCAACGGGCTCGCGCGCGCGACCGGAAACGAGTGGTTCGCGCAGGACTGCTACCGCCGCCTGATCGAGATGTACGGCGAGACGGTCGACGACGTGCACAACCGGCGCTTCGACGCCGACCGCGAGAGCCCCGCTGACGCGATCGAGCGCCTGAAGGCGACGTACACGGAGAGCACCGGGCGAGACTTCCCGCAGGATCCGCGGGAGCAGCTGCGCCACGCGATCGTCGCCGTGTTCGAGTCGTGGCAGTCGCCGCGCGCGCAGGCGTACCGCCGCATGTACGAGATCCCGGACGATCTCGGGACTGCCGTGAACATCGTGCAGATGGTCTTCGGCAACAAGGGCGACAGCTCGGGGACGGGCGTTGCGTTCACGCGGGACCCGTCGACCGGCGAGCAGGGGCTGTACGGGGAGTTCCTCCCGAACGCTCAGGGGGAGGATGTCGTCGCCGGCATTCGCACGCCACAGCCGATCGCGCAGATGCAGGAGAAGCTGCCGGACGCCTTCGAACAGCTGCTCGAGACGATGCGCCGGCTCGAGGAGCACTACCGCGACATGCAGGACATCGAGTTCACGGTCGAGGACAACGAGCTCTACCTCCTGCAGACGCGCTCGGCGAAGCGCACCGCGGCGGCGGCGGTGAAGGCGGCCGTCGACATGGTCGACGAAGGGCTGATCGCGCGCGAGGACGCGGTCGCGCGCATCGACCCGCAGCAGCTCGACCAGCTGCTGCATCCGATGCTCGATCCGACAGCGGAGTGGGAGGTCGCTGCGAAGGGGCTGAACGCCTCTCCCGGCGCCGCTTCTGGAAAGGTCGTGCTCGACGCGGACACGGCCGAGCAGCGCGGGAAGGCGGGGGAGAAGGTCATCCTCGTGCGCTGGGAGACGACGCCCGACGACATCCATGGGCTGATCCATGCCGCCGGCATCCTCACCGCGCACGGCGGCATGACCTCGCATGCGGCCGTGGTCGCGCGCGGCATGGGAAAACCGTGCGTCGCGGGCTGCGACGCACTTTCGATCGACATCGGCGCGCGAGAGATCACACTCGGGGGTCAGACCCTGGCTGAAGGCGATGTGCTCACGATCGACGGGGGAACGGGTGCCGTGATCGTCGGCGAAGTGCCACTTGTTCCGCCACAGGTGAACGACGACCTCGAGACGATCCTCGGCTGGGGCGACGAGCACCGCCGCCTCGGCGTCCGCGCGAACGCGGACACGCCCAAGGACGCGGTGAAAGCCCGTGAGTTCGGCGCGCAGGGCATCGGGCTCTGCCGCACGGAGCACATGTTCATGGCGGAGGACCGCCTCCCGGTCGTGCGCGAGATGATTCTCGCCGAGGACGAGCACGGGCGCCGCGCCGCGCTCGACAGGCTCCTGCCGATGCAGCAGGGCGACTTCGAGGCGATCTTCGAGGCGATGGCCGGGCTGCCGGTGACGATCCGGCTCCTCGATCCGCCGCTGCACGAGTTCCTGCCGTCGCTCGAGCAGGCGAAGGACGAGCGCATGCGCCGGCGGATCAAGCAGCTCCAGGAGGCCAACCCGATGCTCGGCACGCGCGGCTGCCGGCTAGGCCTGCAGTGGCCGGAGGTCTACGAGATGCAGGTGCGCGCAATCGTCCGGGCGGCGCACGCCGTCGCAGAGCGCACCCGCGAGGCGCCGCTCGTCGAGATCATGCATCCACTCGTCGCATTCGAGGAGGAGCTGCGCCGGCTGCGCGAGCTGACGGTCCAGGTCGCCGAGGAGGAGGCTCCGGACGTCGAGTACCTCTGCGGGACGATGATCGAGCTGCCGCGCGCGTGTGTCCGCGCCGACGAGATCGCGCAGCACGCGGACTTCTTCTCGTTCGGTACGAACGATCTCACCCAGACGGCGCTCGGCTTCTCGCGTGACGACGCCGAAGGCAAGTTCCTCACCTTCTATCTGGAGGACGGGGTTCTGGAGCGCAACCCCTTCGAGACCCTCGATCAAAGCGGCGTGGGCGACCTGATGCGCATCGGGGTCGAGCGTGGCCGCGCGACGAAGCCTCAGCTGAAGCTCGGCATCTGCGGTGAGCACGGCGGCGAGCCGAAGTCCGTCGTCTTCTGCCACGAGCTCGGTCTCGACTACGTCAGCTGCTCGCCGTTCCGCGTGCCGCTGGCGCGGCTCGCAGCCGCGCAGGCGGCGCTGGCCGAGTCGGGCTCGCCTGCCTACGCCGCCGCCGGCGGCTGATGGCGACGTACGCGCTCCTCGTCGACGGCGAGCGCGTGGCGCACGTCGACTCGGAGGGCGACGTCCGCGCGTGGCTCGCGAAGTATTGCGAGGAGCACGTCGAGGACGACCCGTCGGGGGCCCACGTCCAGATCATCGAGCGCGGAGCCTTCTGGTGGATCACCGGCGGCAAGCTCCGCGACCGGCTGCAATTTCTCTGACCTGGAAGCAGGTGCGCGCGCGCCGGCTCGCGCGCAGTGGGCTGACGGAGCGCTCGTCGTCGCTCGTCGACGTGGCGCGGCACGTCGGAGGCATCCATGCACAGGTGCAGGCATCGGCGGAGCTGCAGCTCGCGGCGCGTGTCGAAGGCATCACGCAGCAGGACGTGCGCGACGCGCTGTGGCGCGACCGCACACTCGTGAAGGCCTGGACGCTGCGCGGAACGCTGCACCTTCATCCCGCTGACGAGCTGCCGCTCTGGTCCGCGGCCCGCTCACCGCGCGAAGACCGGGCGCTGCCCGAGTGGCCGGACCCGTCCGGCGTCCGGCACCCTGCGGTCAGCGCGGAAGAGGGCCGAGAGCTGCAGGCCGCAGTCTGGGACGCCGCGGGCGCAGAGCCGCGCTCGCGCGAGCAGCTCGCGGACGAGGTCGTCCGCCGCGTCGGGAGGAAGCACGAGGGGCGGCTGCGCTCCGGCTTCGCCTTCTTCGTCGGCGAGTTGTGCCAGGGACCGCCCCAGGGGAACAAGATCACGCTCGTCCGTCCGGATAAGTGGATCGGCAAGTGGAGCCGCGTGAAGCGCGAAGACGCGCTGCGCGAAGTGCTCCAGCGCTTTCTCTATGCGTACGGCCCCGCGCGGCCGTCCGACTTCCGCGAGTGGTTCGGCGACGACGTTCCCTTCGACGTCGTCGACGTCGAGCAGGTCGACGTCGAGGGGCACCGTGCGTTCGTCCTCGCAGGGGACGCCGAGTGCCCGGAGTTGGGGAAGAGCGTGCGGCTGCTACCGGAATACGACGTGTACGTGATGGGCTTCCGCGAACGGGAACACCTCGTGCCGGAGCGCGTGCGTGCGCAGGTGGCCGCGCACGGCCGCGGGCGGTACGAGGGGCCGGCCGGGGTCCGCTTCCTCCTCGTTGACGGAGTCACCGCCGGCCTGTGGGAGCGCAAGAAGTCGGCGAAACGACTGGAGGTCACCGTTGCGCCGACGGGCCGCGTCAACCGCGCTGGGCTCAAGGCTGAGGTGGAGCGTTTTGCCGCGTTCCTCGGCGTAGAGCCGACGCTGACAGTCTCCTAGGGCAGCTGCCGGGCGAACGACCCGCCGCCGACGATCCGCTCCACGTGCCTGGCCACGCGCTCGCGGAGCTCACGGTCGGAGGTGACGACCCACAGGGGCGGGGGCAGCTCGCGCACCTGGTGCGCGATCCGGTCATCCGCCGTCTCGGAGCCCTCCCACACGACGGCAACCTCGTGGCCCTGCTCGCGTGCCCAGCGCTCCGCCCGCTCCTCGAGCTCGTCGCGGCCGATGTTCGGCCACATGGAGCGGCGGACGTTCTCCCCGTCGATCAGGACCGTCGCCACGGCGTTTAGTCTCGCCGCTCCGGTGGGCAGAGGCGCCGCCATGGAGATCGACAGAGACCACGTCATCGAGCTGCTGCGCGAGAAGGGGAAGGACGAGAAGGTCCAGCACGCGATCGACTCGCTCCCGCAGAAGGTCGACCACGAGAAGCACGCGCAGGAGCTCCAGAAGCTCGGGATCGACCCCGGCGAGCTCGTCGCCAGGGCCGTCACAGCTTGCTCGGCTAGCTAGGCGTACCCGCGCGTCTTCCAGTACGCCAGCAAAAACGACGCGGCGCCGACCGCGATGATCGTCGCGTACCCGAGGAGACCGGCGCGCCCGTATGCGATGTGCGCACGCCCGAAGCGTGAGAGCCCGAATGCGCAAGCGGCGCCGCCGAGCAGGCCGCCGATGTGTCCGCCGATCGAGATGTTCGCGACGGAGAACGTGAACACGAGATTGAGCACGATCACGCCGAGCGCGCTGCCGCCGAACACGTAGTCGCGCTGGAACTGCTCCATCACGAGCCCGGCGCCGAGGACGCCGAAGATCGCGCCCGACGCACCGACCGTCGGCGTCGTCGGGTCGAGCATGAGCGCGCCGGCCGAGCCCGCGAGGCCCGAGACGAGATAGATCGCCAGGAAGCGGCCGGAGCCGATGCGATGCTCGAGCGCCGATCCGAACCACCACAGCGCCAGCATGTTCAGCAGCAGGTGGAACGGTCCGTAGTGCAGGAACGCCGCCGTCAGCATGCGCCACCACTCGCCGTGGGCGACGCCGACGAGGTTCGGGAACGGCACGTGTGCGGGCAGCCCGGCGAGCGTGTCGCCGACCTTGACGCCGTTCGCGAGCAGCGCGCCGTTCTGGTAGATCGACCCCTTCGTTGCGCTGACGCCGCTGCCCTGGAGCAGCTCCGCGACGTAGACGAGGACGTTCAGCGCGATCAACGCGCGCGTGACCTTGGCGCCGACACCCTCGTAGGCGGCGCGCTGCGCGCCGCGCGCCACGCGCTGGACGCCCTGCGGCCGTCCGGAGTGCTCGGGACAGCGGATGCCGACCGGCGCCATCGTCATGCACTCGGTGCAGATCGGGCGGCCGCACTCGGAGCACGAGAGCCCCGTGACGCGGTCGGGATGGCGGTAACAGGTCCTTTCGACGGCTGGTTCCATGTCCGAAGTAGCGTAGTTGGATGCCGGTCGACGTCGCTTTCACGCCCGGCGACGCCGCTCCTGCCACCGTGGGTGTCGTCGTCGACGTCCTGCGGGCGACCTCGACAATCGCCCAGGCGCTGGGCTCCGGGTACAAGCGCGTGCTCTGCTGCGCCGAGATCGACGAAGCCCGTGCGCTCCGCGCGCGGCTGCCGGACTCGCTGCTCGGCGGGGAGCGGCAGGCCGTGCGGGTCGAGGGCTTCGACGTGGGGGCGTCGCCCCGGGAGTTCCTCGAGGCGCGCGCCCGCACGCTGATCCTCTCCACCACGAACGGAACGCGCGCAATCCTCGAGACGGCCGAGCGGTGCGAACGCGTGCTGCTCGGCAGCCTGCTGAACCTCTCAGCGGTCGCGAAGGCTGTCGGAAACGACGACGCCGTCGTGGTCTGTGCCGGCTTCCAGGGCGGCTTCGCCCTCGACGACGTCTACTGCGCCGGCAGGATCGTGCAGCTGCTCCGCAGCGACCGCACGCATGCCGCGACGGCGGCGGAGCTGCTCGCCCGCGCGTTCCCGGACGCGCTCGACGGCCTCAACGCGCGCACGTACGGGCCACCCGGTCTCGAGGACGACATCGCGTACTGCGCGCAGGAGGACCTGCTGGACGTGGTTCCCGAACTGACCGGAGTGGAGGGTGCCGCGGCAGAAATAATGCTGAGATGAGGCGGTCGTTCGTGCTCGTGCTCGCCGTGGTCGCCGCGCTGCTCGTGGCCGGCGGCGCGTCCGGCGCGGCCGGCAAGCCGTGGCTCTGGCAGTGCACGCAGATCCACAACGCCGATCCGCAGTACCGCTGCTACGTGCGCTTGTTGCGCCTCGACATCGAGCGCTCCGGGAATCCCGCGCGCGAGCTTCCACGCATCGATCGGCGCGTGCTCTCGGTCGGCGGCCCGCTCGAGGCCGGCTGCCATGTGCTCATGCACGAGGTGGGCCGCGACTACGCGCGCGACCACCACCTCACGCTCTCGACGCTCCAGCGCTACGTTCCGCGATCGAACAACCCGAACTGCTCCGCCGGCTTCGGCATGGGTCTCGTGATGTACCTCGGCCCGCAGATCCTGCGCTCGGGCGGCACTGCCGCCGTGCACGCGTGCGCACGGCTGCCGACGCGCTACCGGCAGTACACGTGCGTGCACGGGCTCGGCCACGCGCTTCTGCGCGCGTACCACGGCGCGCTCGGCGAGGCGGTCCGAGCGTGCCGTCGCCTGCAGGCGCGCTACGCGCCCGACTGCGCGCAGGGGGTCTTCCACGACTACTGGATCTCCCTGCGCGGCGCCGACGGAACGGCGCGGCCGCGGAACGCGGTGACGCCCCCGCGCGTCATCTGCGACGGCCGGTACACGTACGTGCGGCCGTGCTGGTACCGCTACTTCCTCGAGCGACCGATCGGGTTGCCGATCCGTGGCGCTGCCGACCTGCAGCGCACGTGCCGCGGACTGCGCGGGATCCAGCGCTTCGGCTGCATCAGCGGCGCGACGCTGGAGCTGTCGAGCGATCCGTTCGAGCAGCTGCACGCGTGCAGGCAGCTGCGCGGTCTCGATGCGCAGGCGTGCGTGCGCGGCGTGGCCGACCAGGCGCTCGCCGGCGAGCCGCAGCGGCAGCTCGAGCTGATCCGGATGTGCCGGACGACGGACTGCTACGCGTGGCTGGGGCGCACGCTCGCGGTGGTGACGAACGGCCGCTTCCGCTGCGGCGCGCTCGCGCGCGGTAGGAGCGCGTGCGAAGCAGGCGCGTCGCGGATGCGCGCCGCGCTGGTGACGTTCTCCTAGAAGGGCGGTAGCGCGCGCAGCGGATCGACGGCGGCGCCCCGCATGCGCACCTCGAAGTGCAGGTGCGGGCCGGTCGCGTCGCCGGTCGCGCCGATCAACCCGACGCGCACGCCTTGTCCGATCCAGACGCCGACGCGCACGTCGATGCGCGACAGGTGCGCGTACATGCTCCGCTCGCCCTCGCCATGCGCGACGGTGACGAGCAAGCCGTAGCCGTCGCGCCAGCCGGCCCAGACGACTTCACCGCTGCGGGCCGAGTACGCCGGCGTGCCGAGCGGGGCGGGAAGGTCGATGCCTGCGTGCCAGTGGTCACCGCGCGGCCCGAAGCGGTCGCCCAGAACGGGGTTCGTCAGCGGCCACGCGAGCGGCAGCGGCAGCACGGCCGGCGGCTTGCGCAGTGCCGCGAGCGTCGCGGAGCCCGCGACGCCGTCGACCTTCAATCTGGCGTACTCCTGGAAGCGGCGGAGTGCTCGGTCGATGTGCGGGCCGAAGATGCCGTCGAACCCGCCGGACGGGAAGCCGTGCTCGGCGAGCTGGAACTGCAGCGAGGCGACGTCCCAGCCGGCGTTGCCGATGCGAAGCGGGCGTTGCCCGAGCCGGTGACGCGCGAAGCGACCCAATGCGCGGCGCGTCTTCGGGCCGACGACTCCGTCGACCGCGAGACGGGCATGCGACTGCAGCTTGCGGATCGCCTTCTGCGTTCGCGGGCCGGTGATCCCGTCGATCGGCCCGGCATAGAGCCCACGCGAATGCAGGCCGACCTGGAGCGCGGCAACGCTCGGATCCCACGCCGCGGCGGCCAGCGGGGTGACGGTGGCGGCGAGGAGCACGAGGGGCAGCGCGAGGAACGCCCTTGTGCGCATGGGAGGACGCTTTTCGCCATGGCCGCTGCGATCCCTTGACGGGGAACATGTGTTCGTGTAGAACATACGTTCCCATGATCGCCTCCATCCTCATCCCCGGCTTCGAGCTTCGCGCCGCTCTGCGGAAGCAGCCGGGCCTCGCCCTGCGCCCCGCAGCGCTTGCGCCGGCAGCCGGGACCGAGCCGCTGATCGGCCCCGTGACGGCCGAAGCCGAGCGCCTCGGCGTGCGTCCGGGCATGCGCATGGGCGAGGCGTTGGCGACCTGCCCGCAGCTCGTGCTCGTCGAACAGGACCCGGCCGCGGCTGAGCAGGCATGGGAGCAGATCCTTCGCTCGCTGGAGGATTCCGGCTTCGCCGTCGACCCGGCCGAGCCGGGCTGCGTCTACTTCGAGACGCGGGGGGTGGAGAGGTTGTACGGCGGGCTCGAGGCCGCGCTGCGGCGCGCGCTCGCCGCCGTGGGAACTGCCTGGGATCCACGCGCGGGCGCAGCGCAGCGCCGGTTCGCGGCTCTTGCCGCGGCGAATGTCGCGCGCCCCGGGCAGATCTTGGTCGTCTCCGACGAGCGGCTGCAGGACTTCCTCGCGCCGCTGCCCTTGGAGCTCGTGCCGATGGAGCCGCGCCGCCGCGCGGAGCTGCACGAGCTGGGGGTGAAGAGCGTCGGGCAGCTTGCTGGGCTCCCGGGCGCAGCCGTGGCCGAACGTTTGGGGCCGGACGGCCGGCGCGCCTGGGGCCTGGCGAGGGGCGGCAAGCCCGCGCGCGTGCGCGGGCGCCGTCCGCCGTCCGAGATCGTGGAGGCACTCGAGTTCCCCGAGGCCGTCGGCAACGAGCTCACGCTGCGGCGCGCGTTTGCTGCGCTGCTGGAGGCGCTGCTTGCGCGACCGGAGCGGGGCGACCGGTTCATCCGCAAGCTCGCGCTGGTCGCGCGCCTCGTGGGCGGCGGCTCGTGGCGGCGCTCCGTGACGTTGCGCGATGCAACGACGGAGCTCGGACGGCTGAAGGCGGCGCTCGGCCCGAAGCTCGTGGAGCTGCCGGCACCCGTGCTCGAGCTGCGGCTCGAGCTCGTCGAGCTGACGGAGCACGACGGCCAGCAGCTCGAGCTGCTGCCCGCGGCCGGGGGAGAGCTCGACGTGCGTCTGCGTGAAGGCCTGCGGCAGGTGCGTGCGAGCACCGGCTCGGGCTCGGTCAATCAGGTCGTGGAGGTCGCGCCGTGGTCGCGGATTCCGGAAGCCCGGGCGCTGTTCGTGCCGCGGGACGACTGAACCAGCCCCGGCCGGCAGTGGTCGAGGCGCGTGTCGACGGGACGCCGGTACGGGTCAACCGCCAGCCGGTCGCCGTGCTCCGTGAGGAGTGGCGCGTGGTCGACCGCTGGTGGACGGAGGAGCCGATCGCGCGGCGCTACTTCGAGGTCGTGCTGCAGTCAGGGGAGAACGCCGTTGTCTTTCGCGACGAGCAGCGCAGCTGCTGGTACACACAGCGCGGGGCTTGATGCTGAGCGGCTGCGCCGCTCAGCATTCAGTGGTACTGCGCGAAGGACGAGCAGAGCCCGTCCTTCGCGCGAGCGTTTTGGGTTGCGGGCGACGGTTCCCGATAGTGCGGACGCGCGATTGCTTCGCGATCGCGCGGCGCATGAGTGCGCTCCCGCTAAGCCGGCTTTGCCTCGCTTAGCGTCCGGCCTTTGTCGTGTTGCAGGTCGGTCAGTCCTCGCGCGACGCAGCCAGAATCTCCTGCGCGCGTTCGACGCCCTCTGCTTCGACGACAACCTCCCGCGCGCCGCCGGGGAGCCCGTCCATCGTCCCGACGCCGAAGTTCGTCGGCCGGTGGTCGCATTCGATGCCTTCGGTGCGGAGCAGCGCACACAGCAGCTCCGCCTCCGCCTCGTTCCGCACGATGGTGAGAGGAACCAGCTCCGGCACCGGTCAGCTCATCTCCCGCAGGCGGTCGTGAAAGCCGGTGCTCGGCGCGTGGATGTTCAACAGCCGGGCGTGCTGTCCGTCGCGGTTCGCGAACGCATGCGTGACACCCATCGGCGCCGCGACGAACGAGCCGGCCGGCAAGCGCATCCACTCGTCGCCGACGAGAAAGTCGACCTCGCCCTCGAGGACGTAGAACGAGTCGACGTGGTCGTCGTGCGCGTGCGGGTCGGGCCCCTCGAATCCGGAGTGGAGCTCGAACTCGATCAACGCGAGCTCCTCGCGGCCGGTCTTGATCGACGCCACGCGGCTGTTCGCCGCGAGGCGCTCGCCCTCGCCGGGATGCCAGAACACGGCTTCCGTCGGCGGCTTACCGGTCCCCGGCGGCGCGTCGACGCTGTCGAAGCCGCCCTCCTCGCCGCGGTTGCGTGCCCGCAGGTTGTCGGCGAACCCGCCGTCCGGCGTATGGAAGTTCAGGAAGACGGACCGCGACGTCGTGCGGAAGCCGTGCACGACCTCCGGCGGCGCGGAGACGAACGCGCCCGGGTCGAGCAGCTTCTCCTCGTCGTGGACGAGCACGGCCATGTCGCCCTCGCGGACGTAGAACGAGTCCACGTGCTGACGGTGGAAGTGCGGCTCGGCGCCGTCCCGTGCGTCCGGAAAGTGCGATTCGGTGATCGTGAGCTGGTCGAAGCTCGACTTGAGCACGATCCGGCCGTTGAAGAGCGACTCGCCTTCGCCGGGCCTCAGCACGACAGCGTCCACTACGGACGAGTATGACGATCGAGCTCCAGCCGGAGTATCCGCACCGCACGCGCAAGAGGGAGCGCTTCCCGCTCGCCGGCTCGTGCTCGGAACGCGCGCCCGCCGCGCGGCAGTTTCGCGAGCGGACAGCGAAGGTCCCCTACGTCGAGCTGCACGCGCACTCGTCGTATTCGTTCCTCGACGGCGCCTCGCTGCCGGAGGAGCTCGCGGTGCAGGCGGCCGAGCTCGGCTACCCGGCGCTCGCGCTGACCGACCACGACGGCGTCTACGGCTCGCTCGAGTTCGCGCATGCGGCGAAGCACTTCGGCGTCCGCCCGCTCACCGGCGCGGAGGTCACGCTCGCCGACGGCTCGCACGTGACGCTCCTCGTCGAGACGCAGCAGGGCTACTCCAACCTCTGCCGGCTCCTCACGGCCGCGCACGCGCATACGCGCCCGCCCGGGAAGGAATCCCAGCCGCCGGCCGACCCGGCGCTCGACCAGGCGCTGCTCGAGGAGCTCAACGACGGCCTCGTCTGCCTTTCGGGCTGCGCACGCCACGGCCTTGCCGTCCGCAACCCCAACGCCGCCGCGCGGCTCGCGCAGGCGTTCGGCCGCGACCGCTTCTTCGTCGAGCTGCAGCGTCCGTACGAGCGCGGCGATGCACGGCGCAACGCAGCACTCCGCCATCTGGCAGAGGAGCTCGGCGTGCCCACGCTCGTCACCGGCGACGTGCATGCGCATCATCCGCG
>JBKOVW010000210.1:0-8250 GCA_046724095.1 Actinomycetota bacterium
GCCCGGCTCGACGGTGAAGACCATCCCCGGCTTGATCTCGGTGTCGTCGCCGATGTCGAGGAACGGGCCCTCGTGATAGCGGAGCCCGATGCAGTGCCCGACGTGGTGCTTCCAGTAATCCCACAGCCCGTGCGCGTCGTAGTACGCGCGCACGGCCCGGTCGACGTCCGAGCACTTCGCCCCCGGCTTGATCGCCTCGAACGCCGTCTCCTGCAGCGCGACCATGTGGTCGAACATCACCTGCTGCTCGGCTGCGGGCTCGCCGATCACCATCGTCCGCTCGAGCTCCGAGAGGTAACCCCAGACCGGCGCGCTCGCGCCGGTCACCAGCACGTCGCCCTCGCGGAACGAGATGTTCGCGGTCAGCGAGTGGGGGATGGCGGCGTTGCGTCCGATCTGCCCTCGGTATCCGGCCGCGGCTCCCTCGGAGAACGGATTCTGCGCGCGGTAGATCGGGCCGATCGCGTCGAGCATCGCGAGCGTCGCCTCGTTCGTCGCGCGCTGTGACACCTCGACCTCGGTGAGCCCTGGCCGCGTGTACCGCTGCAGCAGCACGTGCGCGAGGTTGCCCCACTTGGCGCTCTCCCGGATGAGCTCGATCTCGGCAGGGCTCTTGACCGCCATCTGATCCTCGACGAACGCCGTGATCTTCACCGGCGCGACGCCGAGGAGCTCGGTCAGCGTCGGGCCGCGATAGCCGAGCACCCAGGGATAACCGTCGTGATCCGCGCCCACGCGCTCCAGTCCGAGCTTCCCGAGCAACGAGCGCAGCGCCTCCGCCGGATGGGCCTCGCCGGGATACTCCGGATAGTCGGCGACCTCGCCCACCAGCGCGTTCGCCTCCGCATGCTCGCGCTCGAGCCGCGGGACGAGCATGCCCCCCTCGCCGTCCGCGTTCAGCACGAACGCCATCGGGCGCTCCGTCGGGACGAACGCGAACCCGACGTAGTACAGGACGTACGCCGGATCGAAGAGCGCGACGCCGTCGAGACCCTGCTCGCGTGCGTGTGCCGCGAGGCGCGCCGTCCGCTCCCGGTACTCCGCTTCCTTGATTCTCATGCGGCTCGGAGTTTCTCGCGCCAGTCGGGATCGAGCTCACGCAACCGCCGCACCCGCTCGCCGACCGGCGGGTGGGTGACGAACAGCGCTGCTAGCCCGACCTCCATGAACGGGTTGATCGTGTACAGCGGCTCGGTCGCGGGGCTGCCGGCGAAAGACACGAGCTCCGACGCCTGCTCGAGCCGCACGAGCGCATCGGCCATCGGGTGCGGCGAGCCGCAGATCGCCGCGGCTGTCCCGTCGGCGAGAAACTCGCGCTTGGGCGACAGCATCAGGTGCACGAAGGCGGAAGCGACCGGACCGAGGAAGAACAGGAGCACGCGCGAGAGCCAGCCGCCGACGCGGCTCAGCTCGAGCAGCGTCGCGGCCAGCACCACTACGGACGTCTGCACGACGACGTCGCGGTTCCGAACATGCGCGAGCTCGTGCGCCAGCACAGCCTCGAGCTCGGCGGGCGTCGCCGCGGTCAGAAGCCCGGCGCTGACGGCGACCGTCGAGCCGCGCGGCCCGCGGCCGGCGACGAGCGCCCGCGGCAGCCCGTCCTCCATCAGGTAGAGCTTCGGCTTGGCGACGCCGGCGATGGCTGCGAGGCGCTCGACCGTGGAGTGCAGGCCGGGAAACTCGCCGACCGGCAGCTCGCGCGCGCGCACGAGCCCGAGCGCGACACGATCGGCGTACCAGTAGAGCGCGCCTGCGAGCAGCGCGCCGCAGAAGACGAAGATCGACAGCAGCCGGTAGCCGCCCAGCGCCCAGCCGATCAGCGCGAAGATCGCGCACGCTCCGACGAGCAGCGCCCACGCCTTCAGCACGTTCCGGATGACGACGAGCCGGCCGGACACCGGCCGTACCCTACTGGCCGTCTTCCTGGTCGAGCCCGCGCGGCGGCCAGTCGTCGTCCGGCGCATCGCAGCGGCTCGAGCAGTGGAGTGAGGCGATGTTTTGCAGCGGCACGAGGATGTGCCCGTTGAGCTCGATGTGGGCGACGTCCTCGACGTAGCAGTACGCCGTCAGGACGCCCTCCTGGTACTCACCTCCGAAGAGGGCGACCTCGACCTGCTCGCCCTTGTACTTGTTCGTGTAGTCCTCCACTGCCGGAAAGCTAGCCGAATCCCCCTTTCCTCCATTGCTGCCCTTGCCGTATTTGCGGCCAAATCGCATGCTGGTGTGGTCTCGCCTAGGGCGCCGCGCTCGGCGCCGTCGCTGATCAGGCTCGCCAGCAGCTTGGCGAGTGGAGACCGCTCCTCCGGGTCGAGACGGTCGTCCGCCCGAACGGCGGCCGTGTCCTCGCTGGCCCTGAAGCGAACGGGGCCGACGCTCTCTTTGATGCGCTTGGCTGCCGCGAGACAGGGCCACTCACTATCGGGCGTGAGGGCTTCGAGCGCTTCCACGAGTCGATTGGCGTCTGCCGGCGGGAGGCTGAGGGATCCGTGCGTCGCAGACCCAGAAATCGACGTAATTCACGATCGGCACGGGCGGCGCTAAGTGGTTGGACTGGCCCTGTGGCCAGAGGTAGACAGTTGCGGCAACGGGCTGAGGCGCGTGCGCTGAACCGGCGTACACTCGGAGCGATGCCGGAGGAAAAGCGACCCGATCTCCGCCCGCAGCTTCGCGAATTTCTCGCGTGGTACGAGGAGGTGTTAGGGCGGATTGAATCGGGCGCAATCGTTGCGCCTGGAGAACAAGAGCGACTGACAAAGGAGGCGTCAGCCGCGGCTCACCTTCTCGATCTCCTTGATTCAACGGCGGACAAGCCAGCCGACTAGGTGGAGACCCGCCCAGCAGCCACCGCCGCCCGTCGTCACCCGGCCGCCGGGAACGCCCGTCTCGACGGCTCCTAACGGCTCAACGAAGGTCTACACGCCAGGGACAACAGTCGGCTCGAGCGGGGCCTCACTAGTGCAGCTCTAGCGACAGCCGCGCAACGCGGCATACGTCCCCCGGCGGCTACTACCAGGGTAGGGGCTTCGGAGTTTCTTCACTACCAGGATTCCGGTGGAGGATCCAGCGGGCCGAACAGCGTTGCAGGGTAATCCTCGATCCGATGAACTATCCAACGCCCCAGCAGAAACAGCGCGATCACAGCGAGCACGGCGAGGATGGTCACGACCACAAATGAATCGTGGCACAAGGAACCGCAGGGTGCTGCGCTTGCTTCCATTCGCGCAACGCGCAACCATGGTCGTGGCGGGTCTGCGGCTTCTGTTTTGCGGTCGCTTCGTCGCTGGTCACTGGCGGCTTGGAGAGCCCGAGCGGAGAGCCCACTAGGGGGCTCTCCCACCCGCCACGGCCGCTCAGCGAGGCACGCGTCTTCCGGGCGGCTCCTAGGACTAGCGGGGTGGCACTCGTTGCCTATCTGAAACAGCGGCAGGCGTAGCTGACGAGCTGTCACGAAGGTGACAGGCTGAAATTGTCCTGTCACTTCTTGTGGCGGAAGTGTTGTGCACGTCCGCGCGAGGCTGCCACGTCAGCGACGAAGCGCGACAAGGCGCGGTGGGTCTCTGGCCTCACAGCGGTGTCAGTTTTCCCTCCCTAGCGGCGTATTTGGCCACCGTGCAATTGGGCACGCGTGGGATCGACCGGTGGTCGCGGACGTAGTCGAGGCCGCCCGCGAGGGCATGGATGACCCGGATCGAGCCCCCGTGCGCCACGACCAGCACCGTCTCCCCGGGGTGGCGGGCGAGCACGTCCCGGACGAAGCCCTGGACCCGGGCGGCGAACTCCGCGAAGGGTTCGGCGTCGTCGGCGCCCGGCCCCTCGCCGGCGAGCCAGCGGACGTGGGCATCGCGGAACTCGGCCTCGATCTCGGGGGCGGTCTTGCCTTCCCATGCGCCGAATGACCGCTCGCGCAGCCGCTCGTCCACGCGAACGTCGAGCCCGAGCCGCCGCGCGACGACGTCAGCGGTCTCGCGCGCTCGCGCGAGGTCGCTCGAGTAGATCGCGTCGACGCCGTCGACCTCGCCGGCGAGCCGCGCGGACTGCTCACGGCCGAGCTCGTTGAGGTGCGTGTCGGAGTGGCCCTGCCAGCGGCCCTCGCGGTTCCAATCGGTTTCGCCGTGGCGGACGAGCAGGAGCGTGGTCACCGGACGCACTAGGCTAGCGCCCCCATGGATCTCGGCCTGAGCGACCGCACATGCCTGGTCACCGGCTCGACGACCGGGATCGGTCTCGAGACGGCACGGATGCTGGCGGCCGAGGGCGCGCGCGTGATCGTGACCGGCCGTGAGTCGGAGCGCGTCGAGCGCGCGAAGGACGAGAGCGGCGCCGCCGCGGGGATCGCCGCCGATCTCTCCAGGCCCGATGAGGCGGCGCGGCTCGTCGCCGAAGCCGGGCAGGTCGAGTGTCTCGTGAACAACGTGGGGGAGGCGTACCAGGTCGCGTTCGACGAGCTGACCGACGAGCAATGGGACTCGATGTGGCAGCTGAACGTGATGAGCTACGTCCGCTGCATCCGGGCCGTCCTACCGGGCATGCGCACTGCCGGCCGCGGCGTGATCGTGAACGTCTCCTCGACCGCAGGGAAACGCCCTTCGACCGGAATGCCGAACTACTCCGTGACGAAAGCCGCCGTTCTGTCGCTCTCGCGGCTCGTCGCCGACCTGTACGCGAAGGATGGAGTCCGCTGCAACGCGGTCGCGCCGGGCCCGACGGCGACGGGCGCCTGGCTCGACGAGGGCGGTCTCGCCGACCAACAGGCGGCGCGCAGTAATAACACGCGTCTAGAAGTAATAGAAGCGGTTGGCAAGGGGCGGCCGCTCGGACGTCTGGCGGAGCCCGAGGAGATCGCCTCCGTCATCTGCTTTCTGTGCTCGGAGCGATCTTCCTACGTGACCGGGTCGGCGTGGAGCGCCGACGGCGGAACCGTCCCGATCATCATCTAGCCTGGACTGCATGGCGGACGTTGCCGGAACGGTGGCCGGCGCCTTCGAGGCGCAGATGCGCGAGCACGAGCAGCGCTGCCTGTCGCCGCTGGCCGTTCGCTCGTACGAAACCCGCGGACGCCTTCGCGAGGAGGACGACTGCCGGCTGCGCACGCCGTTCCAGCGCGATCGCGACCGCATCCTGCATTCGAAGCCGTTTCGCCGCCTGAAGGGCAAGACGCAGGTCTTCATCGACCCGGCAGGCGACCACTACCGCACGCGGATGACGCACACGCTCGAGACGACGGCGATCGCGCGCGGCGTCGCCAGGGCGCTGCGGCTCAACGAGGACCTCGTCGAGGCCGTCGGCCTCGGCCACGACATGGGCCATCCGCCGTTCGGGCACGCCGGCGAGGACGCGCTCGACCAGGCGCTGCAGCAGCACTTCGGCCGACGCTTCCGCCATAACGAGCATTCGCTGCAGATCGCGGAGTCGCTCAACCTCACGGCCGAGGTGCGCGACGGGATCCTGACCCACACCGGCGAACATGAGCCCGCAACGCTCGAGGGCAAGATCGTTCGCATCGTCGACCGCGTCGCCTACATCAACCACGACATCGACGACGCCGTCCGCTTCGGCATCCTCGACCCGGCGGATCTTCCGCAGGACGAGGTCGCGCTGCTCGGCGCGCGCGGCTCCGACCGCATCGACACGCTGGTGCATGATCTCGTCGAGAGCTCGGAGCGAGCGGGCGACATCGTTCAGAGCCCCGAGATCGGCGGCGCGATGCTGGCGCTGCGGTCGTTCATGTTCGAGCACGTCTACCTCGGACCGCACGCGCGGCTCGAGCAGGAACGCGCGCGTGCGGCGGTGCGACGCATCTTCGATCACCTCGTCGCCGGCGGCGAGGAGCCGGAGCAGATCG
Source organism: Actinomycetota bacterium (assembly GCA_046724095.1). GTDB lineage: Bacteria > Actinomycetota > Thermoleophilia > Gaiellales > Gaiellaceae > 3-1-20CM-4-69-9. Next base: position 5,843 of record JBKOVW010000210.1, read on the forward strand.
TCGACTTCATCGCCGGCATGACCGACCGGTTCGCACTTACCTATGTGGCGGAGCTCGCGTAGGTGGCGCTGATCAAGGACGCATCGGTCGAGGACGTCAAGGCGGCGGCGGACATCGTCGCCGTCGTCAGCGGCCGCACGCAGCTGCGCAAAGCGGGGCCGCGGTATGTCGGGCGCTGCCCGTTCCACGAGGAGCGCACGCCGAGCTTCTCCGTGAATCCGGTGGAGAAGTTCTACTACTGCTTCGGCTGCGGCGCGAAAGGCGACGTGATCACGTTCGTGCGCGAGACCGAGCAGCTCGACTTCGCCGATGCCGTGGAGTGGCTCGCCGACCGGTTCAACGTCCAGATCGACTACGAGGAGACGACGCCGCAGCAAGACGCGCGCCGCCGCCGCCGCGAGCGGCTGCACGAGCTACTCGACGCAGCGGCGTCGTTCTACGAGCGTTACCTGTGGGACTCACAGGCAGGCTCGCTCGCGCGCGACTACCTCGCCGGCCGCGGCTTGAACGAAGAGGTGTGCCGCGAGTACCGCCTCGGACTCGCGCTCGGCGGCACGACGCTCACACGTAAGGCACTCGAGCGAGACTTCACCCGCGAAGAGCTCGCTGCCGCGGGCCTCGTCAACAGGCGCGGCAACGATTACTTCTCCGGCCGCCTGCTGTTCCCGCTCGCCGACGCGCGCGGTCGCGTGCTCGGGTTCCAGGCGCGGAAGCTGCGCGAGGACGATCCGATGAGGGCGAAGTACGTGAACTCGCCCGAAGGCGAGCTCTTTCGCAAAGGCGACCTGCTCTACGGGCTCGACCGCGCGCGCGCGGCGATCGCGAAGCAGGAGCGCGCGGTCGTCGTGGAGGGAAACACCGACGTGCTCGCATTGCGACAGGCCGGGATCGAGCCGGTCGTCGCATCGATGGGCACTGCGCTCACCGAGCGCCAGCTGAAAGAGCTCGGCCGCCTGACGACGCGGCTCTGGCTGTGCTTCGACGGCGACGCGGCGGGTGAGGCTGCGACCTTGCGCGGGATGGAGCTCGCCGCCGCGCAAGGCCTCGACGTGCACGTCGTCGCGCTGCCGCCCGGGTTCGATCCGGCCGATCTGGCCGACGGTTTCGAGCAGCGTCTCGGTCCGGCCGAGAGCTACCTGCTCTACCGCACGCGAATCGAGATCGAGCGGGCGGCCGATCGGCAGGAGGCGTTCGTGCGCGTGCGCGACGTGCTCGCGCGCTTCGAAGACTCGCCGCAGAGGCAGGACGCGATCCGCTTCGCCGCGGACAAGCTCGACCTGCCGAAGGAGACGCAGGCGGGGCTCGCGCCGCGCGTCGCCGCGCCGACGACCGGCCAGGTCTCACCTCGCCTGCTCGACGCCGGGGCGCGCCTCGAGCGCAACGCTCTCGCAGGGGTGACCGCGCACCGGTCGCTCGTGCCGATCCTCGCGGAGCTCGGGCCGGAGCACTTCGACTCCGAGGAGCACCGGCGGCTGCGCGAGCAGCTGCTCGCAGGCGGCGAGCTCGATCCCGAGCTCGACGCGCGGGCGGCGTCGGAGGGCATCGACGCGCGGACCGCCGAAGAGCTGCTGCTGCGGCTGCGAGAGCGGCGGATCCGACGCGAGCTCGCCGATGCGGATCCCGCGCGGACGCTCGAGCTGCAGGCGACGCTGGCCAGGATTCGAGCAGCGATCGAGCAACTCGCCTCGGCGCAGGCGCTCTCCCGCTGAGGAGGGGTTTCGTGACAGCCGCAAAGAGTGGTTACCATCGTCACCGTGCGCGCCGAATCCGAGGTCTGGCAAGCGCTTCTGCGCCGCAAGGGGCTGTCCGTCACGGATCTGGCGGGACAGCTCGGCGTCACGCGGCAGCACGCCCATCGGCTGCTGACCGGCCGCCGTCCCGCCGAGACACAGCGCACGGAGCTCGACGCCGCGCTTGCTCTGGGATCGGCGGCGTCGGGCCACCCGCTGTACGCGATCGGGGAGCTCGACGACGACGGCGAGCTCGATCTCGTCCCGGCGGGCGATGCGCAGCCGCTCTTCGCCGATCGTGAGGTGGCGACGCGTGTCGCCCACCAGCTCGACGCCGCTTCCCGCAACGTCTGCATCCTTCCCGTCTGGCCGACGCATGCCTGGCGGCACCTTGTCGCCTTTCACGCCGCGTGGGGCGCCGATCCGGAGCCGCGCAAGCTGTTCGTGGTCGACGCAGCCGACGAAGAGCTGCCACTCGATGCGGTGCTGGAGGAGGTCCGCAATGGTCTGGAGGCCACGCTGCGGGCGCGAACGCTGGCGCGCGATCCCGACTTTCTCGAGGAAGTCGATTTGCGCCTAAGCGGCTACACTGACGCGCGCCTTCCCCAGTAGCTCAATTGGCAGAGCATCCGGCTGTTAACCGGAGGGTTGTTGGTTCGAGTCCAACCTGGGGAGCTG
>JBKOVW010000107.1:0-2382 GCA_046724095.1 Actinomycetota bacterium
GCACGAGCTGAAGCACCGCGGCGCGACGCTGCTGCTGACGACGCACTACATGGACGAGGCCGAGCAGCTCTGCGACCGCCTCGTCGTCATGGACAAGGGCAAGATCGCCGCCGAGGGCTCGCCGCTCGAGCTGATCCGCCGCTACTCCACGCGCGAGGTGGTCGAGCTCCGTTTCGCGGCGGGACGGCCGCCCGAGGATCTCGCGTCGCGCATCGACGGGCTCGCCCGCCGCGTCGAGACGCTGAGCGGACGGTTGCTGCTCTACACCGACGAGGGGGACCGCACGGCCGAACGGGTCCACGAGCTCGGCGTGCACGCGCAGAGCACGCTGGTGCGCCGCTCCACGCTCGAGGACGTCTTCCTGCACCTCACGGGCCGCACGCTCGTCGACGAATGAGCTACGCGCTCCGCACGTACGAGTTCTGGCTGACGGCCTACCGCCGCACGTGGCGCGGCAGCGTCGCGACGAGCATCATCAACCCGGTCTTCTATCTCGGCGCGCTCGGCATCGGGCTGGGGACGCTCGTCAACAAGTCCGGCTCGACGCCGGCGGGAGTGGACTACATCGCGTTCGTCGCACCGGGCGTGCTCGCCGCGACCGCGATGCAGATCGGTGCGAACGAGGCGATGTGGCCCGTGCTCGGATCGATTCGCTGGACGCGCGGTTACTACGCCATGCTCGCGACGCCGCTGCAGATTCGCGACGTGGTCTTCGGCCACCAGGCGTGGATGGCGACGCGCGTCGTGTCGAGCTGCGCGGTCTATCTCGCAGTGATCGCCGCGTTCGGCGGGATCCTCTCCCCGCTCGGCGTCCTGGCTCTGCCGGCGTGCTTCCTGGTCGGGGTCGCGTTCTCCGCCCCGATCGCTGCGTATTCGGCGACACGCCAGGAGGACGCGGCCTTCGTCGTCGTCAACCGCTTCGCGCTCGTGCCGATGTTCCTGTTCTCGGGGACGTTCTTCCCGGTCTCGCGCCTGCCCGAGGTGCTCCGCTGGGTCGCCTACGCGACGCCGTCGTGGCACGGCGTCGACCTCTGCCGCTCGCTGACTCTCGGGCGTGTCGACTGGGCGCTCGCGAGCCTGCACGTCGTGTACCTGCTCGCGTGGGGGGTCGCAGGACTGGTCGCAGCGCTGCACACATACCGGCGGAGGCTGCTCAAGTGACGGCGATCGTGCTCCCGCGCGGCTCCGCGCTGTTCGAACGCAACGCGCGCGCGCACCGGAGTCACTGGCTCGTCATCTTCTCCGGCTTCTTCGAGCCGCTGTTCTACCTCCTGTCGATGGGCGTCGGGCTCGGCCACTTCGTCGGCAAGGTGCCCGGGCCGAACGGCGAGCTGATCTCCTACGCGAGCTTCATCGCTCCCGCGCTGCTCGCGACCGCCGCGATGAACGGCGCCATCTACGACTCGACGAGCGTCTTCTGGAAGATGAAGTACATGAAGCTGTACGACTCCGTCCTGTCGACGCCGCTCGGCCCGCTCGACGTCGCCGTCGGCGAGACCGGATGGGCCTTGTTCCGCGGACTGCTCTACGCGGTCGCGTTCCTGAGCACCGTTGCCGTGCTCGGGCTCGTCCATTCCCCGTGGGCAATCCTCGCGCTGCCCTGTGCTTTGCTCGTCGGCTTCGCCTTCGCCGGGATGGGGATGGCCGGCGCGACCTTCATGCGAAGCTGGCAGGACTTCGAGTTCGTCGCCTTGATCCAGCTGCCGATGTTCCTGTTCTCGGCGACCTTCTATCCGCTGTCGGTCTACCCGGGCTGGCTGCAGGTCGTTGTCCGATGCACGCCGCTGTACAACGCGATCTCGCTGATCCGCGGCCTGATGCTCGGGGCGGTGGGCTGGTACCAGCTCGTCAACGTCGTGTACCTGGCGCTGTTCGGCGCTGTGGGCCTCGCCATTGCGCGGCGGCGCATCGGCAGCCTCCTCTTGAAGTAGCTACGCTGTTCGGGACGCAGCCGCGGCTTTCCGCCTGCTTCCGGCGGGCTGCTGGGACTGACGAGACAAAGGAGACGCATGAGCCTCACGAAGGAAGCCAAGCAGGAGATCGTCCAGAAGCACGGGGCGAACACGACCGACACGGGATCGACCAAGGTGCAGGTCGCGCTGCTGACGCAGCGGATCAATCAGCTGACCGAGCACCTCCGGTCTCATCCGAAGGATCACTATTCGCGGCGCGGGCTGCTGAAGCTCGTCGGCCGCCGTCGTCGGTTCCTGAACTATCTCCAGAAGCACGACCTGGAGGGATACCGGGCACTGATCAAGGAACTGGGGCTGCGCAGGTAGTCCCGAAACGAGAGGGTGGAGATTCGAGCGAGCGCCGTCCGCGACGCTGACTCGAGTCCCCACTCTCGCTAAGCAGAGTGGAGGAACATATGGCGATTGCCAC
>JBKOVW010000104.1:0-11912 GCA_046724095.1 Actinomycetota bacterium
CCCCTTCCAGCCCGTGCCCTCGCCGTGCACGAAGCCCTGCCAGAGCGCCGCCGCCTCGCTCTCCTTCATGCCCGGCTTCAGCTCGTGCGCGACGTGTTCCATCGCGGCGGCCGCGATCTCGTTCGCGAGCCGCATGCGCTCGAGCTCCTGCTCCGTCTTGATCGCGCGGGCCGCGTTCAGCAGCGGCGTCGCGTCCGCCGCGTCGGGAAATGCGTCGAACCACGCCTTCGTGTACGTCGTCGGCTCGCCGACCATCCGGTCGGTCGCCTGCGTGCCGAGGCTGAGCTCGAGGCCAACCCGGCTGTACTCGTTCGCCGCCTCGTGCGCGGTCTCGAGCGACCGCAGCGCCGGCGGGCGGGGATCCTTCGCGTCGTAGCCCGGGACGAGGCGGACATCGTCCGTCCAGGCCGTCTCGGCCGCGTCCCGCGCCGACGGCTCGATGGTGATCAGGATCGGATCCCCCTCGCGCGGGAACACGGCCGCATCGAAGCCCTTCATCCCCCAGAAGTTCGTCAGGTAGAGGACGTTGTCCGGCGCCCGCACGACGAGCGCGTCGAGCTCCTGCTCCTCCATCAGGGAGCGCACGCGCTCGAGCTTCCCGTCGTCGCGGGCCCAGCTCACCCGTGCGCGTCCTGCCACGACACGACGGGATTGCGCAGCACGCCGATCCGCTCGATCTCGGCCTCGATCACGTCGCCCGGCTTGAGGTAAAGCGACGCCGCGTCCTCGCTGAAGCCCGCGACGCCGCTGACCGTCCCCGTCGAGACGACGTCGCCCGCGGAATATCCGAGCGGCGAGTAGTGCGCGAGGATCTCCGGGATCGTCACCGACATGTTGCCGCTGTACGACTCCTGGCGGCGCTCCCCGTTGACGCGCAGCTCCATCTTCAGATCATGCGGGTCGCCGATCTCGTCGGGCGTGACGATCCACGGCCCGAGCGGGCAGAACGTGTCGATCGCCTTGCAAAACGAGAAGACGCCGGACTTCATCTCGCGCCGCTGGATGTCACGCGCGGTGATGTCGTTGAAGATGACGTAGCCGCCGATGTGGTCGGCCGCCTCCTCGGGGCCGAACCACTTCCCCGGCTTCGACAGCACGACGGCGAGCTCCAGCTCGTAGTCGAGCTCGTTCGTCAGGTGCTCCGGGTAGACCACCGGCTCGTCGGGGCCGACGATCGCGTCGACGTTCTGGAAGAAGACGATCCACGGGGCGATCTCGTGCGACCAATCGACGCGCTTTGACTCCTCCTCGTGCTCGCGGAAATTGCCGGCGGTGTGGAGGAACTTCTTCGGGACGATCGGCGCACGCAGCGTGACGTCGGTGAGCGCGTGCTCCCGCCCGGTCACGTCCGCGCCGCCGCGCTCGAAGTACTCGCGCATCGTCGGGACGTCGAGCTCGGCGACGGTATCGCCCTCGAGCCTCCCTACCTTGCCGTCGTCGAACGTGACGAGGCGAGCCACGCGAGCACCTCCTCCGCATTCCTGTCGGGTGGAAACACGGGGTAGAACACCTTGACGATCGTGCCGCGCTCGGCGACGAGCGCCAACCGCTTGTACAGCGTCAGCCCCTCCACCTCGAAAGTCGGCAGACCGGGATCGCGCGCGAGGTCGAGCCACTCGTCACTGATGACCGGGAACGGCATCTTGTTCCGCTCCGCGAACTCCCGCTGGTCGTCGAGGCTCTGGGCGCTGATGCCGGCGACGCGCACGCCGAACTCCCCGTAGCGATCGCGGAACCCGCACGACTGCGGCGTGCAGCCCCGCGCGCCGGGGATCTCGTCCCAGCCCGGCAGCAGCGGGCGGCCCGGGCGCCCCGAGCGCGGGTAGACGTACAGCACCTCGAAGTCGCGGACGTCGACGGCACCTTGCGACGACGGCAGGACGAGGTCCGGGAGCGCGGCGCCGGTCAGATGGTCCGCCGCGCCGTCGTCCTCCGGGACGGGCAGGCCGTCCGGGAGCACGTACGGGTCAGACACGCTCACAAACTCTCTCCACCACCCCGGTGTACACCGTCGCGATCTTCACCAGCCCGTCGATGTCGAGGTTCTCGCCCAGCTCGGGATCGGGGAGCCCGCTCGACGTGCCGTAATTGACGCTCTCGATCCCGTAGCGCGTCAGCGCGGACGCGTCGGAGAACCAGCGAACCGTGTCCCGTTCCGGCTTCGTGCCGAAGACCTCCGTGTGCGCCTCGTCGATCGCCGCCACGAGCGGATGATCCTCGGCGATCTCCGACCCGGGCGCCGTCACGTAGACCTCCGACTCGATCCCGTGGTCGGGAAGGCGCTCGCGCAGCCGGTGGACGAACTCCCCCAGCTCGGCACGAGCCTCCGCCATCGGCAGCGTCGGCGGAACGCGGAAGTCGACGAAGAGGTCGGTCCGGTGCGGCGTACGCGAGACGCGCCACGCGAACCCGCCGCTGATCGCGCCGACGTTGACGATCCCGCGCTTGCCGCCGTACGACGTGCGCTCCTCCCACTCCGGCGCGAACTCGAGCACCGCGTCGAGGACGTCGCGCATGCGCACGATCGAGGTCTGGTCGCGCTTCCCCTCGCTGAACGCCGTATGGATGAACGGGCCGCTCGTCGAGATCCGCATCCACAAGGAGCCGTAGTGACCCAGGACGATCTTCTGCTCCGTCGGCTCGCCGAGCACGCACATGTCGGTGACCCCGCCGTGCGAGCTCAGGAACCGCGAGCCGGCCGCGTAGCCCCGGTACTCGCTGCCGACGAAGTCGGGATACCACTGCGTCTTCTCGATCTCGCCGGAGACGCACGCGATCATCACGTCGCCGCGCAGCCGCACACCGGCGTCACGCAGAGCCCGCACCGCCTCCATGTAGCAGGCCAGCGCGCCCTTCATGTTCGAGATCCCGAGGCCGTATACGCGTCCGTTCTGCACGAAGCCGTCGGGCTGGAAGCCGCGGATGCCGGCGAGCCAGGGCTCGCGCCCCGAATACGACGTGTCCATGTGCCCGTTGAACATGAGCGACCTGCCGCCGCCGGCGCCTTCCCAGAGCCCGACCACGTTGGGGCGGCCCGACTCGACCTCTTGCCACTGAACCTGCAGGCCCATGTCCTCGAGCTCGGCGCGCACCCGCTCCCCCATTGCCTGCTCGTCGCCGGTCGGGCTCGGAACAGAGACGAGGTCGACCGCGAGCTGAACGAGCCGGTCGGCGTCGACCTCAACGGAAATGCGGCAGCACCTCTTTCCCGAAGAGCTCGATCTGCTCGTGCCGCCGGTCGCCCCAGAGCTCCAGCATCACGTGCGTGCAGCCCGCGTCGCGGTACTCCTCGATCGCGGCGATGCAGTCGGCCGGCGTGCCAGCGATCGGCTTGCACTTGTCGAGGATCTCGTCCGTCACCTCGGCCTTGGCCGCGAGTCGGCCGCCCCGCTCCATCGCCTCGGCGACCGGGCGGATCTCGTCCTGGGTCAAGCCCGCGAGGTCGAGCAGCGTGTCGGCGGCGCCCTTGATGTTCTGCACCTTGTTCGCCAGGTACATCCCTGCGATCTCGCGCGCGCCGTCGCGGCCCGCGCCGCGGTCGGACTGGTGGATCGACGCGACGATCGTGCAGCCGATGTCGATGTCGGCGCTGACGTTCTGGCGCGTGTACCGCACGAACTCCGGGGTGGTGATCGAAGGCGTCAGGCAGCCGTCGGCGATCTCGCCGGCCAGCGCCTGCATCTTCGGCGCTGTAGCCGCGACGTAGAGCGGCGGGACGTCGCGCGGCGTCTCGGCCCCCTCCTGCAGGCCCGGGACGGAGGCGCTGAACGTCTCGCCCTCGTACTCGAACGGCCCGCCCGCCAGGACGCCGCGGACAATCTCGACCGCCTCGCGCATCGGCCCGAGTGTCCGCTTCCCGTTCAGCCGCGCGTTGTTGAGGAAGATCTTCGAGGTGCCGAAGCCGAGCAGGAACCGGCCCGGCCCGGCCGCCTCCTGCACGACGCGCGCGTCCATCGCGACCTGCACCGGATGGCGCGTGAACGGCGAGATGATCCCCCAGCCGACGGTGAGTCGCTCCGTCTCGCGTGCGATCAGCGCCGAGGTGACGGTCGAGGAGCGCGCCTCCATGCCGTGCTTGCGCCACCAGGGATAGGCCTCGGCCAGCCAGATCGTGTCCATCCCCGCGCGGTCCATTGCGCGCGCCGACTCGAGCATCTCCTCGAGCGGCTCCATGGTCAGCTGCATGACGCCGATGCGGAGAGGCGGAGCCATCAGGGCGATCTTCTCAGGACCTTGTAGTAGAAGGCGCCCGGCGAGAGGGTCCCGTCAGGCCGGAAGGAGTACGCCGGCATCACCCCGAGCCGCTCGTAGCCGACGTCCTCGTAGAACGCACAGGCGTCACTGCCCTCGTGGGTCGTCAGCCACAGCAGCGTGATGCCGCGCTCCAGCGCCGCCTCCTCTACGGCCGCCATCAACCGTCGCCCCACGCCGGTGCCGCGTGCGCTCTCGGCCACCGCGACCCGCTGTACCTCCGCGCGGTGCGGCGCGTTCGCCGCCGCGCTCGGAACGAGGTGGGCCATCCCGACGACCTCGTCGTCGCGCTCCGCGACCAGGACGAGGCGTCCGGCGTCCGCGAACGCCGCGCCGTGCAGCTCCTCGAGATCGGTTGTCGACGTCGCGCCGAGCGCCATCCCCGCCGCGATCGCCTCGGCGTGCAGCCGGGCGAGCCGGCGGATCAGTCCTCGGTCGACGTCGTCGGGCCCTCGGGCTCGGACTCGTACGTCTCCGGTGCCCACGGGTTCAGGCCTTCCTCGGCGCCGCTCGACCCCTCGGGGTCGGTCGGCCCCTCGGCCGGCTCGCCGGCGTCCTTGAGCTCCGGATCCGTCTCCGGCGGCTCGCGCTCGGGCGTGGGCTCCGACGTTCCGGTGTTGCCCATCTCGTCGCTCGTCATTTCGCCTCCTGCACCTGCTTGTCGAGGGCCGAGAGCACCTGCGACACCTGCTGGTTCACGATCGGCTGGAGCACGCGCTGGCCCATCGACGCGACCGGGCCCAGGATGTGCACGTCGGCCTCCCACTGCATGTTCGTTCCGCCGCCGGCCTCGCTGAGGTGGAACGACGTGTCCATGTTCATGATCGCCCCGACGCCGTTGCCCTTCGCGTGCAGCTTCGCGAACTCCGGCTCGCGCTCCTCCGTCTTCTCGAAGTCGATCGACATGCGCAGGCCGCCGAGGCCGAGCGGCACCTTCACGTGCGCGCGCCAGTGCCTGTCGTCCTGCACGTCGAACGACTCGACTCCCGGCATCGTCTTTGCCATCTGCGCCGGGTCGTTGAGCACGCTCCAGACCGTGTGGAGCGGTGCGTCGAACTGCCGCTCGCCCGAAACCTTCATCGGGACTCCACGCTGACGAGCGACCGGGTGTCCTCGGGCTTCCGGAGCATCTCCCAGACGCGGTGGTAGGGGTTGCAGCTGCGCCACACGATCGGGCCCGCGCCGCGCCTGCCCAGCGCGTTCTGCAGCGCCGCGCAGACGGCGTGGATGCCGGCGCCGCCGCCCTCCCCCATGCCCTTCGCGCCGAGCGGCGTGAACGGCGACTCGGACTCGATGAAGCCGTTCTTCATCGGCGGCATGTCGAGTGCGTGCGGCACGTGGTAGTCATAGAAATTGGGCGTCAGCAGGTTGCCCTCCTCGTCGTAGGTGAAGATCTCGTGCGTTGCCGCGCCGAGCGCCTGCGCCGTCGCGCCGTGCACCTGGCCGTCGACGATCTGCGGATGGATGCGCTTGCCGCAGTCGTCCACGGCGGCGTAGTCGACGATCTCGTACACGCCAGTCTCCGGGTCGACCTCGACCGCGCATGCGTGGATCTGCGTCGCGTAGGTGAGCGTCAGGTTCCCGTACTTCCGCTCGAGGTCGGGCTTCTGGAACGGCGGCCGGTAGACGTAGCGGACGTTCAGTGTGATGTCGAGGTCCTCGGGGAGCCCGGCGTTGTTCGCGTTGAGGATCGCGCCGAGGGCCATGAAGGGCAGCGCCGCCTCGGGGTTGCCCTTGATCCGTGCCTGCCCTTCGGCCAGCTCGATGTCGTCCGGCGAGCAGCCGAAGACCGCCGCGGCGAGCTGCTTCATCTCGCCGGCGAGCTTGTCGGCCGCCCCCTTGACGGCCCCCAGCCCCGTGACTGCGAACTGCGACGCGTACGTGCCCGAGAAGCCGGCGTGCGAGTTCCAGTAGCTGTCGTGGCCGGCGCGCACGGTCACGCCGTCGGGCGTGCAGCCGAGGATCTCGGCGACGACCTGGGACGTCGTCGTCTCGTGCCCCTGCCCCTGCGGGACGGTGCCGAGCGTGACGACGATCTCGCCGAAGATGTCGAGCTTGACCGTCGCGACCTCGTTGTTGCCGGAGAACTGCAGCTCCGGGTTGAGGATCATCGACTGGCCGAAGTTGTTCGTGCCGGAGTCGAGCGTCGAGCCGATCCCGATCCCGAAGAGCTTCCCGCGCGATTCCGCGTCGCGGCGGCGCTCGTCGAGCGAGTGGTAGCCGATCAGGTCGAGCGCGATGTCGAGGCAGCGCGCGTAGTCGCCCGAGTCGTAGATGCACCCGTTGGGCGTCTCGTACGGGAACTCGTCGTGCTTGACGTAGTTCTTCTTCCGCACCTCGACGGGATCGAGGCCGAGCTCGTTCGCGACGATGTCGATGATCCGCTCGGTCAGCCAGAGGTGCTGCATGCGCGAGTAGCCGCGGTTCGGCGCGACCGGCGACTTGTTCGTGCAGACCTGCGTGAAGTCGACGCGGACATTCCGCCAGCGGTAGCAGCCCGGCGTGACCTGCGCCCAGATGATGCAGCCGAGCGGCTCGTAGCGCGGGAAGGCGCCGCAGTCGTCGACCGCTCTCACCGAGAAGCCCAGCATCGTGCCGTCGGCCTTCACCGGGACCGTGACGTCGAGGAACGTGCGCTCGTTCCCGTGCGTGTTCGCCGTGTGCTGGTCGGTGCGCCACTCCGTCCACTGCACCGGCCGGTTGAGCTTGCGCGCGAGCAGGCAGCACGCCGTGAACTGCGGGTGGAGGGTGATCTTGTTGCCGAACCCGCCCCCGATGTCCTGGCTGACGAAGCGGAGCTTGTCGAGCCCGACGCGGAGCGCCGGCGCCATCCAGATCGCTCCGACACCGGGCATCTGGTGGTTGCCGTAGATCGTCCACTGACCGGTGCCGCGGTTGAACTCGACGAGGCAGCCGGAGCATTCGAGCGGCGTCGACGAGAAGCGGTCGAAGTGGAGGCGCGCGATCTTGACGACGTGGTCGGCCTCGGCCATGGCGCCCTCGAAGTCGCCCCAGTCGAACGTCCCGGACCACACCGTGTTCGACGCGGCGTCGTCGTGGAGGATCACGTCGTCCTTCAGCGCCTCCTCCCCGTCGAGCACGACCTCGAGCGGCTCGTACTCGACCTCGACGAGCTCGGCGGCGTCGCGCGCGAGCTCGCGCGTTCGCGCGACGACTGCGGCGACGGGATCGCCGACGTGCCGCACTTTGCCGACCGCGAGGGCGTAGTCCTTGATGTGCGCGCCGGGCGGCGTGGAGAGCTCGAAGAACGGATCGGTGAGGATCGCGACCTCGTCGCCGGTGAGCGTCCCGTAGACGCCGTCGAGCTCGAGCGCCTTCGAGACGTCGACGGCCTTGATCCGCGCGTGGGCATACGGCGAGCGCACGAAGTGGACGAAGCCCATCTCGTGGCGCTTGATGTCGTCGAAGAAGACGCCCTCGCCCTGGACGAGGCGCTTGTCCTCCTTGCGCGGGATGTTCTGGCCGATGAAGCCGGGCCGGGTCTCGCCTTCCTCGACGACGAGGGGTCGCTCGGGAGTGACCGTCGTCTCGGTCATCCGGCAGCCGCCTTGACCCTACGTGGGGGAACCCATGGTTCCCCCACGAGCCCCCTCCTTGGGCTTTGTTCGGTGCAATTCGCACCGAGGCTATCGCCGGGCCAAGCCCGGCTTCGCCGGCGACTGCTTGATCTCCGGCAAGTGTTCATCCGGCAGCCGCCTTGATCGCCTCGACGATGTTGACGTAGCCCGTGCAGCGGCAGATGTTGCCCTGGATCCCCTTGCGGATCTCGTCGTCGCTCGGATGCGGGTTCTCGCGCAGGAGCGCGCTGGCGCTCATCAGCATCCCCGGCGTGCAGTAGCCGCACTGCAGCGCATGGTGGTCGGAGAACGCCTGCTGCAGCGCGTTGAGCTCGCCGTCCTGCGCGAGGCCTTCGACCGTCTCGATCTCGGCGCCGTCCGCCTGGACCGCCAGCATCATGCAGCTCTTCAGCAGGACGCCGTCGACGATCACGGAGCACGCGCCGCAGTTGCCCGTGTCGCAGCCGATGTGGCTGCCGGTCAAGTCGAGGTCGTCGCGCAGGAAGTGGATCAGCAGCTTCCGCGCCTCGACGTCGCGCTCGTAGGTCACGCCGTTGACGGTGACCTTGACGTCCATCAGGCCTTGCCCCGCGCCTGGGCGACCGCGCGGACGGCAACGACTTCCGCCAGGTGGCGCCGGTAGTCCGCCGACGCGTGCACGTCGGAGGGTGGGTCGAGGTCGGCACCTTGGACGGCGGCTCGCACGGCGTCCTCCTCCGCCGAATCCGTGTGCAGCAGCACGGGGACGGCGTCGACGCAGCCGACCGCGATCCGCGCGCCGCCGTTCACCGACGCGGCCGCGTTGACGATGCACGTCCCGTCCTTGCCGATCGCGACCGACGCGAAGCCGTCGCTCTTCCCCGGCGGCACGCTGATCCTGGTCAGGAGCTCGCCCGGCCCGGCTGCGGTCATGTAGACGCCGAGGAAGAACTCCTCCGCGGGGACGGTTCGCTCCCCATCCGAGCCGGCGATGTGCATCGTGGCGCCGAGCGAGACCATCAGCGGCGGCAGGTGGTTCGTCGGGTCGTTCGAGCAGACGTTGCCGCCGATCGTGCCGCGGTTTCGCACCTGGACGTCCGCGATCTGCGCGCACACCTCGCCGAGGATCGGCCGCGCCCGTGCCTCGGCCGAGCCCATCAGCTCCGAATAGGTCACCATTGCGCCGATCGAGACGGTGCCGTCGGAGCCCAGGTCGATGCCCTTGAGCTCGTCGAGCCCGTTGAGGTCGATCAGGGCGTCCGGCGAAGCCGCTCGCGCCTTCATCACGTTGATCAGCGTCTGCCCGCCGGCAAGCGGACGAGCGCCATCGTTGGCCGAAAGAAGGCGCAGCGCTTCCTGGACGCTCGCTGGACGAGCGTACTCGACCTCCCGCAAGAGCATGCGCTATTGAATGCAGAAACCCCTGCACGAATCAAGAATCAACGGACATCTGCCGGTTCTTGGTCATTTTGATCAACGCTCGCTTGGCCTGTTCGCAGGCCTCGCTCGACCGAGAGAACGAGGAAAGGGAAAACGATGAGCAGGATGTCGGCAGGCGCCGCTGACGATGATTGCCGCTTCAACTAGTCTGGCGGAAAGTTTCGCTCGGGGTCCGTTCGTCAACGACGAGTGAGTGGGTCTGAGTGAGGAGGGACGGGCGAGGCTGTCCCCAGTCGTTGGTCAGATTTTTCTGCAGTGCGCGGAGAGTTGCGAACGCGCTCTAACTGATTACGCGACGCGGGTCGGCATGGTCAGGGGGCACGAGCTGTTCCGCCATCTTCTTCGAGCAATCGCGGCGGTGCGGACGGCCAGCGAGCTTCTGGCAGTCGAAGACTCGCGCCGCGAACTCGGATTGGAGCTGACCGTGGAGGCGTGCAGGACTGCGGCAGCGCGTTGCCGGCAAGCTGGCTTCGACCGGTCGCTTCTAGGCTGCGCTGTTGCCTGCGACCGAGCGGCGGACGAAGCGGAGCTCGTGCTTACGTCGTTGGCGTACTGACGACGGGTCACGTCTGATGCCGTGATCGGGGGTGTTCGCGCTGAAGCTCGTCACGCGCTTCTCCGACCTTCTCAACAACAAGGTAGTTGGCGTGGCGTTCCGCCACAGCTTCGACTCCCGGTTGCTCATGTCCAGGCACGACAACGAAGCGCGCGAAATGCGACGCCACCCGGTCGTACTCAGCCGGCGGAAGTTCGACCGTTTCGAAGCACGCTTCGGTCGCGCACTCGCAATGGAACGGAAGCACCTGCTGGACGCCATGTTGTTTTGCGCCTTCCTCGATCCGCTCATTGATCGAACGAAAGACTTCCTCGTTACGGGCGGCCGCATCCGCAAAATCCACCGGCACATTATCCCTCAGGCGAAGGAGGGAGGCTTAGCGCTCCGGACGCTCCTGCCCCCGGGTTCGCAGCGGGACAAACGCGCGGCTGAGGCGATGCCGGGGGCGGCTGCGGCCCCGCGCTCTACGTGAGAGCTGTCTGTCTGCAACAAGCAGACGCTCGCTAGCGGTCGAAGCTTCGTTTGCTCCCCTGTGCGCGGCAGTGGCGCCGCGGGCCACATCCCCCGGGATAGGTCGGTTGCGCAAAGTCATTTGCAACGGACACCAGCGCCATGTCGCTTTTCCCCCGAAGCCGTTTAGGCCGAGTCTCCAGGAGAATCGTCCAGGCCTTCAGAGGCTAGGGGATCTCGTATAGGCCGCCCGATGTTTGGGCGGGAGATGGCCGGGTAGCCCGAGTCGTCGGCCGCAGAGGGTGGCCGCACTCATCGAAAGGGGTCTGGCATGGCAACCGATGCTGTTCGGGGTAGGCGCTCGTCGTCTGCTGCGCAAAGGTCAGGCGTGATCGCGCGTCTGACGACTGAGACAAAGCACGCCTTCAAGACCACCGAGTTCTGGGCGATGGTCGCGATCATCGCCGGAATCCTGATCGCGTCATGGGTCGTTGGGCAGGGCGACGGCAACGGGAACCCCAACACCGACGCTTTTCCGGCGCAGCGTGCATGGCTGTATGTCGCGATCGTAGGTGTGGGGTACATGGTTAGCCGCGGGCTGGCGAAGGCCGGAAGCCGCGAACCGTATTGGGCTGACGAAGGCGATCTACCCGGCGCACGCGACGACTGAGTCCGTGTCCCGGATCGGAGCGAAGACGGCCTTCCCGCCATCGCGGAGGGCCGTCCTCCACTTCTAGCTGCGGCCGCCTCCGCGTGGACACGTGTGCCGCAGGTGCCTCGTCGCGTGCTGCGGCGGATGGTTTTGTCGCCGGAGCCTGGGGCAGATATCGCCGGGGATATAGGCCCGAGACCAGTAATCACTTACGAGGAGAGGGGCAACTTTGAAGAGGTTCTTGATGCTCTTGGCAGTCGCTGCCAGCGCGGTCGCGGTCAGTGTCGCGCCGGCAGGCGCAGTCACGGGCAACTTCACGCCGGACTACACGCATAACTATGTAGTGCTGATCGCGTTCTACGACGCGAACGGCAACTTTCTCTGGCGCTGTTCGGGCTCGCTGCTCAACCAGAACACCGTGCTGACAGCCGGACACTGCACGGATACGAAGAGTGGCGCCGCGTCAGCGATCGTGTGGGCCTCGCAGGAGGGTGGGGCGCTGTACGACCCGGCCACGGACACGGTCGATCCGCACACCGGTTATCCGTACTACTGCTACAACTCGCCTGACTACCCGTGTTCGACGTCGCACACGCTGATCGAGTACGGGTACATCGGCAACGTGTTCCTGCAGGGGAACAACAAGGACGTCGGGATGTTGATCCTCGACAGTCCCATCGTGCTCGACCAGTACGCGAGCATCGCTGCCGCCGGAAGCGTCGATCAGCTGCCCGTCGGTGCCGAGATCACGTACTCGGGTTACGGTGTCTCCGGCGAGAAGCCGAGCGTCACGTCGCTGCGCCAGCGGCTGATGGCGACCGGGTTCATCGTCAGCACACATAACGCGAACACGGCCGGCTTCAACATCCAGCTGTCGACAAACCCCGGCAAGGGTCGCGGCGGGTCGTGCTTCGGCGACTCGGGCGGACCGATCCTCTACGACAGCACGAACGTCATCCTCGGCGTCAACTCGTTCGTGATCAACGGACAGTGCGCGGGGGTCGGC
>JBKOVW010000042.1:0-13069 GCA_046724095.1 Actinomycetota bacterium
ACGAACGCCCTGCGAATCCTCGTCGTGAAGATGGGCGACCTCAGCGGCGCTACGTATCAGGCAGATCAGTTCCCGCTGTTCGGCGCGGCCGCACAGGCGACCGTGCAGAACGCCCTGAGCGGCACGCTCGCGCGCGCATTCCCCGTTCCGAGCGGGCCGGCCGCCGGAGCTGCGGCGACGGGTGATCTCAGCTCGGGCGCCGGCGGAGGCATCCGCTACTCGTTCAACATCGATGCCCGTTGCGGAGGTCTTTCGCCGACGTGCGGGATGATCGACCTGCACGCGCTGGTGGACGCGACCGGTCTGCCGCTTCTCTCACCTAACAAGCGCTTCTGTCTGAACGGGACGAACTTCGCGATCGTCCAGCCGCAGCTCACGAACATGCTCAACGCCTGGAATGCGGCGAATCCGGGGGCGATCGCCGATCGCGTGTTCGGCGTCTTCGACGGATCCGTTGGCGACCCGAACTGTGCGCTCGGCATGGCCGGGTTCGGAACCCCGGAAGCGGTACTGCGGGTGGATCCCGGCCGGAACAACAACGGCGCGACGCTCGTGATGGAGATGGCGCACACGCTCGGCGCCGTTCCGGAGGCTCGCGACTCGCTCTCGAGCAAGTACCACTCGCCGGTCACGGAGGCCGACACGGGGTCCAGCACCGCCGACCCGAACTCCGGCACCAACCGGGCCTACAACGTCCTGACGCACACGTACCTCTCCACCGACCGGACGGCGATGCGCGTCGTCGACAACAACTGGACCGACGACAACATCGACTTCGAGGCCAGGGACTACTCGCTCCTTCGCTGCGCGCTCGGCGGCAAGCCCCCGACCGACACAACGGTTGGGTGCGGCACCACCGGCACGACCGGTTCAGGCGTCGGCGTCGCTGCCGACAACGTCTACGTCGCCGGCACGCTGGGATCGCCGACCGCCGACGTCGCCGACGTCACCGAGTCGTACATCAAGCTCGGCGCGAACTTCGTACCGCTGACGGACGGCACGGACAACGCCAATTCCTACTTCCTCGTCGAACGCGCCGGCGCGACCATCGTCAAGCAGAACCGCCTGCCGGTGAGCTGCGACACGTCCTTCCACGACGACGCCGGCGGCGCGGCGAACACGAACGACTGCTACTTCTCCGGCGCCCTTCCGTTCGACGGCTCCGCGGACCAGATCGAGATCTGGCGCGGCCAGCCCGGCGGCGCGTGCACGGCGCCGGGCAACCCCGCGGGCTGTCTCTACGTCCGCCAGAAGGCAACCGCGCCGCCGTCGACGACGGTCACGGGCGGCGGGGGCGGCGGTGGTGTCGGTGTCCAGACGCAATGGGTGCACGACACGCTCCACAACGGGGTGCTGCAGGACGCTTCCACCCAGAACGCGTTCATGGCCGTCACGCGGCCGGACGGCAACGGGAACGTCTACGCCGGCGGCTACGTCACGGATTGCTCGGGCTCGGGGTGCTCGAAGGACGCGGTCATCCAGAAAATCGGGCCCGACGGGACAGTGGTCTGGACGTCACACGGAGCTGGCGACGGCCAGCCCGTCGCGGGCGATCCCGCGGACGACATCGTCAAGGGCATCGCCCTCGGGCCGAACGGCGTGTACGTCACGGGGACCCGAGCCGGCAGCTGCAGCGGGAACCCCCGCTGTCCCGCCGGCGGCGAGGCGATGTTCGTCGCCGGGCTGAACAAGGACAACGGCGCCAACCTGTTCCTGCACCTCGTCGACGGCGCCGGCGACGAAGTCGGCAACGCGATCGCGTATGGCGACGCGAACAACGCGCTCTACGTCGCCGGCGGCGCGCAGGGCACGAACACCGTGAACACCGGCATTACGAGCCCGACGGCCCTCGCCGGGCGGCTGTGGAAGCTCTCGACGACCGACGGCAGCGTCATCACGCTCCGCAGCAGTGCGGCCGCGCTCAGCTGGACTGGAGTCACGACGACCGCCAACAGCGGGACGGACGACATCTGGGTCACCGGCAGCAACGTCAATGCCGTTGCGGCGCACTACACCGACACGAACAACAGCCTTGGATTGCCCGACTGGATCTCGCACTTCGGCTCGAGCCAGTCGAACTGCGCCGTGACCCAGGATCATTCGATCGCCGGCGCGCCGGCGACCTCGATCCACTTCGACAACCAGAGCGGCGTCGACGTGAGGATCTTCTGGCTCAACTACGACGGGAACCTCGAGCAGTATCCGACCACCTTCGCGAACGACGTCCTGCCGGCTGGTCAGAGCTACGACCAGGGGACGTTCATGACGCACCCGTGGATCGCAATCGCGCCGGACGGGCGCTGCATCGGCTACACGATCTCCGACGCTCCGACCAAGACGTACACGATCCAGCTGCCGCAGGCCGCGAGCGAGACGACAGGCGGAATCGCGCACGCGGGGTCGAGCGTCTTCATCACCGGCCATACGACCGGGACGATCGAAGAGGGCCAGACCGGCGGCGCGTTCGTCAGCGAAGTCGACGACAGCGGGGACGGGATGCTCTGGACGCGTCAGTTCGCAGGCACCGGCGCCGGCGACACCGGCGAGGCCGTCGCCGCGAACGACAACGGCGTGTACGTCGTCGGCTCGACCTTCACGTCGATCGGTGGCGTTCCGAACCTCGGCGACTCCGACGCCTTCCTGACCCACTACGACCCCAGCGGGAACTTCCTCTACGCGACGCTCTTCCCGACGTCGGCGTACGACCGCGGACACGGAGCGTCGATCGACGCCGAGTCGGGCGACATCTTCGCCGCCGGCGAGACGATGGGAAAGATCGGCAAGGACCCGAACAGCGGCGCCGGCGGCCGGGATGGCTTCGTCGCGAGGTTCAACGAGGTGACGCAGAGCGGCGGCGGAACGGCGACCGTCACCTCGTCGTGGCCGACAGCGGCCGACGCCGCGAACGCGCGGCTCGACGTCTACTACCACTGCACGGATCCGAACAACGGCGACTCGTCGATCAACTATCCGATCGCGCTCGCCCTGCAGCCGACCGCTGACGGGAGCACGGCGCAGTTCTCGGTGCCGAACGTGCCCGACGCCGGCTGCGCGAACGGCACGATGCAATTCTTCGAGAACAACGGCTTCTCGCGCTTCGATGTCACCCCCTCGAGCCCGCCGACGCTGACGGTTTCGAACACACCGCCGGTGGCCGCAATCGCCGAGGCGAAGCCGGACACGCATTGGCTCCAGTACCAGACGATTCCGGCGCTCGGCACTGGCACGGACGCCCAGGACGGCAGCTTCCACGGCGCCGCGCTGCACTGGTCGCTGACGGGGCCGGGCGGCACGAGGACGACCACCGGCGACACACCGTCGTTCGGCGGTCCCCCGGACGGGCTCGCGCCCGGCCCCTACACGCTGACGCTCAGCGTGACGGACGCCGGCGGCCTGAGCGGCTCCGCGTCGGTGCAGTTCACGGTCGACCCCGATGCCAACAACGACTGGATCCCGGGCACCGTCTCGTGCATCAGCGACACCGCTGCCAACGTCGCGTTCGGCGACGCCGACGGCGACCACATCCCCAACATCGACGACGCACGTCCATGCACGCCGGACACGCTGCCGGACACGACACCGCCGACCATCACCGTGACGCACGTGACGGACACGAACGAGAACAACACGAACGCCACGATCACCTTCACCGTGAAGGCCTCGGACGACGGGAGCGGGCTGCGGTCCGTGTTCTGCACCGTCGACGGGAACCCGGCCGTCGGCCTCAAGGACACGACCTGGGCGGCAAAGACGTTCAGCGACACCTTCACGGAGACGGCGAGCGGCGCGCACGCCGTCGTCTGCACCGCCACCGACCTGGACTACAACAGCGCGACGGACACCGACAACGTCTACGACTTCGTCGGCTTCCTCGCCCCGATCGACAACCCGCCGACGGTGAACACCGGCAGCGCCGGCAAGACGTATCCCGTCAAGTTCAAGCTGATCTCGCCGACCGGCGCGTCACTCGGCAGCGCGAGCCTGATCAAGGACGTCCGCTTCAAGACCGTCACGTGCGGGTCGTTCTCGAGCGACCCGACCGACGCGCTCGAAACCGTTGTAACCGGAGGGACGAGCCTCAGGTTCGACGGCTCGCAGTGGATCTACAACTGGGCGACGCCGTCCAAAAAGGGCTGCTACGTCCTCTACGTCCTGCTGAGCGACGGCTCGACTCGGCAGGCCAATTTCCAGCTCAAGTAAGGAGGATCGATGAGGAAGTTCTTAGCACTTGCGGCGATCTGCGCGACAGCCCTCGTCGTCGCCGTCGCGCCTGCCAACACCGCCAAGATCGATGACACGCACGGCGGTCCGGTCTGCGCCGACATCACCAACAACAGCGGCATCTTCGACTACAGCAATGGCACGCTGACGTTCGTGATCGGCACGGCAGTTCCGAGCTGCCGCGGGCTCACCTACACGGTGTACGCCTACGACGACACGACCGGTGCGTTCCTCGGAACCGGCAGCGCGACGGGGAACAAGACTCCACAGGAGGACGGGAGCGGGTTCGTCGTCGTGACGGTCCCGATCGACACGAGTCAGGTCTCGGAAGGCAGCAACTCGTTCTGCATCGTTGCGACGTCCAGCGACGACCGGGTGTTCGACCGCGCGCCCGACACCGGGTGCATCTCGTTCCCGATCGAGGGGGGCGCCGGCCAGGGCGGCTTCAACTAGGAAGCAGCAGCGTCCGGGCCCGCTCCGCCAGGGAGTGGGCCCGGTTGCTTTCCCCGGCCCGCTCCCATGCATCGGCGGCGACGGCGAGCGCAATTTGCGCCTCCTGCCCCATCCCGATCTCGAGGTAGAGCGCTGCAGCCTCCTCGGCCCGCTCGCCCGCCTCCTCGAACCGCTCCTGCCTCAGGTGGATCGCGGCCAGCGTGTCGGTTGCGTCCGCGCGCGCCTGGCCATGACCGATCCGGCCGGCCAGCTCCAACGCCTGTGTCGCCCGCTCCTCCGCCTCGTCCACGCGGCCGGCGTGCGCCAGCTTGTGCGCGAGGTTCGCGTACCCGGTGGTCCGGCCGGAGCCGTGCCCGACGCGCTCGAACTCGTCGATCGCAAGGCGGTCGCTCTCGATCGCCTGCTCGATCGCGCCTCGATCGAACTCCACGATGCCGAGGTTGATGAGACAGCCGCCGATCTCCTCGACGCTGCCCGTGCGCCGGGCGAGCTCGAGGCCGCGCCGCAGCGTTGCCGACGCCTCGTCGAGCTGACCCGCCCGCGCCTGCGCGTGCCCCCTGATCCGCATAGTCGAAGCGAGCCCGCGTAGATCGTCGGTCTGTACGAAGATCGGCTCGGCCTCGACCGTGTGCGCGACCGCGGCGTCGAAGTCGCCCCGGATCGTCTCCGTGCGGGCAAGCTGCAGGAGCAGATGACCGACGACGGCCTCTTTGCGGCCGTCGGCGCTCTCGAGCGCAGCGACGAGCATGTCGGCGGCCTCGTCGACGCGGCCCGCGACTGAGAGGCTCCACGCTCCCTCGAGCCACAGCGGCAGCACGTCCTGCTCGCGCAGCTCGTCGGCGTGCAGGGCGTCGTCCACCGTGTTGAACGCCTGCAGGTACTCGCCCTTCTTGCGGTGCGTCGATGCGAGCCCGCGCCACGCGCGAACGTCGCCGGTCGCCGAACGCACCTGCTCGTAGGTCGCAAGGGCGTCGTCGTAGCTTCCCACGAGCTCGTACAGGTCGCCGAGCTGCAGGAGGATCTCGGGGTCCGGGGACAGCTCGGACGCGTGGCGGAAGTGAGGAATCGCCTCCTCGTTCGCGAACAGCTGCTTCGCCCGCGTTCCGGCCCGCACGAGGTAGCCGACCGCCTTGTCACCCGCTTCGCCGAGGTAGAAGTGCCGCGCGAGCAGGTCGATGGCGTCGTCGCCGGCGCCGTACAGCTCCTCGGCGGTCTCGCCGACGCGGCGGTGGAGGTCGCGCCTGTTCCGGCGGAGCAGCCGGCCGTAGGCCACATCCTGTACCAGCGCGTGGTGGAAGGTCAGGAGCTCGACGCCGTCCGCCTCGGAGCGGTCGAGCAGACCCGCCGCGACGAGCTGGTCGACGGATTCCTCGAGCGCGAGCTCGCCCGCGACCGCGCGGAGCAGCGGCAGCGGCAGGCGGCGGCCGATCACGGATGCCGTGCCGATCGTCGCGGCCGCGGCGCGCGGCAGGAGGTCGATGCGCGCTGCGAGCACGCCCTCGATGGTGGGGGGCACGTCGCGCTCGTCCCAACCAGGTCGCAGCCGCCAGCCTCCGTCGACGTCGACGAGCGCACGCGAATCGCGCAGCTCGCGCAAGAGCTCCTTGACGAAGAACGGGTTGCCGTCGGTGCGGTGCACGACGAACCGGATGAGCTCCGGCGGCGCGGCCGACCCGAGCAGGGCCGCCGCGACCGCCGCGACGGCATCCTCGTCGAGCGCGCCGAGCGGGAGCTGCGTCACGTCCGCGGCGTCGACGGTCAGCTCCGCGAGACGCGCCTCGGCCTCGGGCCGTCCGGTCAGGATCATCCCCACCCGCGCGGTGCGGAGCAGCTCCCGCGTCAACGCGAGCGACGACGGATCGGCCCAGTGCACGTCTTCGAGCACCAAGACCGTGGGCCTGCGGTCGCGGTGCGCGCGGAACCAGGCAGCGAACGCCGCGTGCAGCTCGCGGCGGAACGCCTCCGGCTCGAGCCGCTCGACCCCGGCGCCGTCGCGGCCCAGGAGGCGGGCGAAGTACGGATCCGTGGACGCATCGGGATCGCCGCGGAGGAGCTCGGCGTAGGGCCAGTACGCGAGCCCGGCGCCGTACGAGAGACAGCGCGCGGAGAGCCACGTCACCCCGGCGTCGATCGCAGCGGCGCGCGCCGCCTCGACCAGGTGCGACTTGCCGACACCTGCCTCGCCCGTGACCGTCACGACCGCGCCGTCGAGCGCGCGGGCCACCGCCTGCAGTTCTCTCCCGCGTCCCACGAGGCTCGCGGCGCTGCGTCCTGGGCGCTCGCGCGAGCGCTCGCCGACGAGGCGCCATGCCTGCACCGGCTCCGACTTGCCTTTCAGCTGCAGCTCGCCGACAGGGTCGAAGCGGAACAGGTCCTCAGTCAGCCGCATGGTCGTCTCACTGACGTACGTCTCGCCGGGCGG
Organism: Actinomycetota bacterium; assembly: GCA_046724095.1. Classification (GTDB taxonomy): domain Bacteria; phylum Actinomycetota; class Thermoleophilia; order Gaiellales; family Gaiellaceae; genus 3-1-20CM-4-69-9. The sequence continues at coordinate 7,097 of JBKOVW010000042.1, forward strand.
GGCGGCAGATTCCAGCCGCTGCGCGAGGATCACCGAGTCGCCGAGCACGGCATAGTCCATCCTGGCCTCGCTGCCGAGGATCCGTGCGATGCCGTGGCCGGAGTTCACTCCGACGTGGAGGGTCAACTCCGGATCGTGCGGCAACGTCGGGACGATGCGCGCCAGCTCCGCGTGCATCTCGCGCGCGGTCCGCAGTGCTCGCGCCGCGTCGTCCTCGTGCGCAACGGGGGCGCCGAACAGCGCCATCAGCGCGTCGCCGGCGAACTTCTCGACATAGCCCCCGTGGCGGCCGACGACGCTCGAAAGCGCGGCGATCACCGGGTCGATGACCTCGAGCAGGCGCTCGGGATCGAGACGGTCCGCGAGCGACGTGAACCCCGAGACATCCGCGAACAGCGCGGTGATGAGACGGCGTTCCTCGGGGAGGGTTCCGCCGGCCTCGACCAGCCGGTCGGCCACGGGACCGGCGACGAAGCTGCGCAGCGCCTGCGCCGTGTCCTGCTCGGTCGGCGGCGCCGCGGCTGCGTCCGCGGCGGCACCGCAGTGTCCGCAGAAGCGCGTTCCTGCCGGGTTTTCCCCTCCGCATGCCGCGCACGTCCAGCCGGCCATGGCAACAAGAGTCTAGGACGACGCTGCGGCTAGCTCGACTGCGTGCCCGCGGAGATCGTCCGTCGGAGAGGATGAACGGCCATGACCCTCGACCTCGCACCCACGCGGATCGAAGCGGCGGTCGCCGAGATCGACCCGGTCTTCCTGAACACCCCGCAGTTCGTCAGCGACGAGCTGAGCGCCACGCTCGGACACGAGGTGGTCGTCAAAGTGGAGACCCTCAACCCGATCGGCAGCTTCAAGGGACGCGGAGCGTCGGTGCTCGCGCCGTCGCTCGATCCGCAACGGATCTGGGTCTGCTCCACCGCCGGCAACTTCGGCCAGGGCATCGCCTACGCCGCGCGCAAGGCCGGTGCGAACGTGCAGGTCTTCGTCTCGCCGGCCGTCCCCGCGACGAAGGTCGCCCGCATGCGCAGGCTCGGCGCACACGTCGACGTCTCAGACCGGCCGGAAGCGGCCGCGCGCGAGTACGCGGCCGCGAACGACGATCGCCTGCTCGTAACCGACGCCCTCGGCCCGGCCATGGCGGAGGGCGCCGGGACGATCGGCATCGAGCTCGAGTCGGCCGGGCAGATCGACACCGCTTTCGTGCAGCTCGGCGATGGTGCCTTGATCTCGGGAGTGGCCTGCTGGCTGAAGCACGTCGTACCGCGGACGCGCGTCGTCGGCGTCTGCGCGACGGGCGCTCCGGCGATGGCGCAGAGCTTCGACGCGGGCCGCCCCATCGCCGTCCGCGGAGCCGGCACGAACGCGACGGCGATCGCCATCACCGAGCCGATTCCGGAGTCGTTCGCCCGCGTCAGGGCGCTCGTCGACGACGTAGTTCTGGTCGACGACGACGACCTGCGCGCGGCGCAGCAGCTCGCGGCCGACTCACTTGCGTTGCTCGTGGAACCGGCGGGCGCCGCCGGAATCGCCGCACTCGCCCGCTACGGCGGGAGCCTGGCGGGCAGGCGCATCGCCGTGATCCTCACGGGCGCGGCGGTTTGACCTCAGGGCAGGAACGCCTCGTCCCACTCGCGGATCTCCCACCCGCTGACGACGCCGTTGAGGACGAACGGGTCGCCGCGTGCGAACTCCTCCGCGGCCTCGCGGCTCGTGAAGACCGCCATCGATCCTTGCGCCTGCGGGTCGCCGAACGGCCCGTAGGCGATCAGCGACCCGCGCTCGTGAAACGCGTGGCCGTGGGCGGAGTGGGCCGGCCAGTGCTCGGGCACCTTCGACAGGACGTCGTCGGCGGACTCGTAGAGCAGGACGTACTTCACGAGGCCGTTTGGTAGAGGCCGAACGGATTCCCCTCTGTGTCGATGCACTGGGCGTAGCGCCCGACGCCTGGGATCTCCTGTGCGGCCGAGGCCTCGCCGCCGAGCTCGCGCACGCGCGCGACCGACGCGTCGACGTCGTCGGTCCCGAAGTAGACGAGCGGCCCCCTCTTTCCGTTCGCAGCCTGGATCGCGCCCCCGCCTTCGTACGTCATGAAGTAGTCGTCCGGCCCCTCGAACGCCTGGAACTGCCAGCCGAACAGGTCGCCGTAGAAACCGCGCGCACGGGTCGTGTCGTCGGCCGGGAGCTCGAACCAAACGACCTTGCCCGCCGTTTCGCTCATCGTCTCGCTCATGGTGCTTCTCCTTTCGTCACACGCTCGGCGAACCAGCCGAACACTTCCTTCCAGCCGGCGTCGTAGCCGGCCATGAACCGGTCTGCGTCGGGCACCCGTTCGAAGCCCGATTGCTCGAGCCGGACGAGCGTCCCGTCGCCCGACGGCTCGAACGTGATCTCGAGGTCCGTCGACACGCCCTCGGCCCAGCCGATCTGCGTCCACGTCAGCGCAAGTCGCTCGCCCGGCTCCCACGTGGTCACACGCCCGACCTCGAAGCCGTCGCCGGTGTCGAGGTCGTAGACCTCGACGAAGCGGCCGCCGACGCCGGGCTCGATGCGCACCGACAGACCACGCTCCCGGTCGTTCCAGTACGGGGTGTCGCGGCGCCACCACAGGCCGATCTCGTCGGTGAAGATGCGGAACGCATCGGGTGGCGAGGCACCGACGACGACCTCAGCGCTGGCGACGAGCCGAGCGGCCACCACTCCCCCTCACCGAGACGTAGTCCTTGAACGAATCGAGTTGTTGCTGCCAGGCACCGCTGAGCCCGTCCAGCCAGGCGGACAACTCGTCCAGCCCTGCCGGCTCGAGCCTGTAGAGGCGCACGCGCTTGTCGTCCGGGACCGGCTCCTCTCCGACGAGGCCGGCTTCGCGCAGGACCCGGAGATGGCGGCTCACCGCCGGCGCCGCGATCGGGAAGGCGCCGTGGAGCTCGCCGGCCGGGCGCGGCCGCTCGGCCAGCAACTCCAGGATCCGCTGCCTCGTGGGATCCGCCAGCGCAGCCAGGCGATCCTCGCGTTGTTTAACATCCGCGATACTTATCGACACTGTGCATCATCGTATCACGGAACCCTCGCCCGTTACGCATCGCGCGAGATCGTCCGCCACGCGCCGCCGCCGAGCGCGGTTTGACTTCCGCGACGACAGACGAGTCGCGCGCCGCGGTCAAGCGAGCAGTCGAAGGTGACTGCCCGCCTGTAGGCGGCGCGCGCTCGATCCCGCAGGCTGCTGGGACTTTGTGCCGGGCCTAGGCGGCGAGCCGAACGGGTTCCTCTTCCCCGACGACCGCGGCCTGGCGTGTGTTGCGCGCCAGGAGCGCGACCCCGCCGGCGGCGAGGACGAGGCATGCGCCGACCAGGAGGGCGAGCCGGAACCCCTCGGTGGCCGCGTGGGCGACGGTCGCGTCGCCCGCGTGGAGCACCGAAGTGGTGCGCGCGGTCGCGAGCGCCGAGAGGATCGCCAGGCCGAGCGCCCCGCCCAGCTGGGTTCCCGTGTTGAGGAGCCCGGCTGCGAGGCCCGCCTTGTCCTCGCTGACGCCGGCGTTCGCAGCAGTGGTTGCGCCGACGAAGACTCCGCCGAGCCCGATCGACGACACCAGGAGGCCGGGCAGCAGGTCGGACACGTACGAGCCGTCGACGGGGATTCGCGACAGCCAGTACAGCCCGGCGGCTGCGATCACGGTCCCGACGACGATCACCGGCTTGGTGCCGATGCGTGCGAACAACTGCGAGGAGATGCTCGACGCGACGATGAAGCCCGCCGTGAGCGGCAGGTAGGCGACGCCGGTCTGGATCGGCGAGTAGTGGAGCACGGTCTGCATGTAGAGCGTCAGGAAGAAGAACATCGGGAGGAAGCCGGCCACCGCGACGAGCTGCGTCGCGTCGGCGACGGCGACTCCCTTGACCCGCAGGATCGACATCGGCACGAGCGGGTTGGACGCCCGCAGCTCGTTGGCGACGAACGCGATCAGCAGCGCTCCCGCGACGGCGAGACCGCCGACGGTGCGAGCAGCGCCCCACCCGACGTCAGGTGCCTTCACGAGCGAGTAGACCAGCAGCAGCATCCCGCCGGTCACGAGAAACGCACCGAGTGCATCGAAGTTCGCGAGCCGGGCCGAACGTCGCTCGCCCTGGAGCAGCACGAAGGCGCCGATGAGTGCGACAGCCGCGAACGGGATGTTCACGAACAGCACCCACCTCCAGCCCGGGCCTTCGGTCAGCAGCCCGCCGAAGAGGACGCCCGCAGCGCCGCCGACACCCGAAACGGCTGCCCACGCGCCGAGGGCGGTATTCCGCTCGCGTCCCGAGCGGAAGATCGTCGTCAGCGTCGACAGAGCCGCCGGCGAGAGCATCGCCGCCCCCAGCCCCTGGGCGAAGCGGGCGCCGATCAGCAGCGACTCGCTCTGGGCCAGGCCGCCCACCAGTGAGGAGGCGGCGAAGACGACGAGGCCCGTGACCATGACACGGCGACGGCCGAGCAGGTCGGCCACGCGGCCGCCCAGCAGGAGGAAGCCGCCGTAGGTCAGGATGTAGCCGTTCACGACCCACTGCAGGCTCTCCTGAGTGAAGCCGAGGTCGTGCTTGATCGACGGCAGCGCGATGTTGAGGATCGATGCGTCGAGGATGTCCATGAACTGGACGAGACAGAGCAAGGCCAGGATCGCGACGCCTCGCCTCGAGGACAGCGAGGCGTCTTGCTCTCTTGGAGCGGATATCGGTACAGGATAGGTCTCTGCGGTCATGACTTGGTCTCCTTGGTGGAATGTGCGTCTCCAAGGGAGACACCGAGCGACGCGGAGACGTGACGTCACATCCGGCGGCTGGTAGGGGTCTCTAGGACCATGGACGAGCGCGACTGGCTGGCAGAGCGATTCGAAGAGCACCGGCCCCGGCTGCGGGCCGTCGCCTACCGGATGCTGGGCTCCACGGGCGAGGCCGACGACGCGGTCCAGGAAGCATGGCTCCGGCTGAGCCGCTCGAGCACGGGCGAGATCGAGAACCTCGAGGCATGGCTGGTGACCGTCGTCGGACGCGTGGCGCTGAACATGCTCCGCTCGCGCAAGAACCGGCGCGAGGAGCCGCTCGACGTCCGCGTGCCGGATCCGATCGTCGACTCGGCCGACGGCAGCAACCCCGAGCACGAGGCGCTGCTTGCCGACGCGGTCGGCCTTGCGCTGCTCGTGGTGCTCGAGAAATTGACGCCGGCCGAGCGACTCGCCTTCGTGCTGCACGACATGTTCGCGGTGCCGTTCGAGTCGATCGCCCCGATCGTGGAGCGCTCACCCGAGGCGACGCGTCAGCTCGCCAGCCGAGCGCGCCGCCGCGTCCGCGGTGCCGCTCCCGCACCGGACGCCGACCTCACCGCCCAGTGGGAGGTCGTCGAAGCGTTCCTCGCCGCGGCGCGGAACGGTGACTTCGATGCCCTCGTCGCCCTTCTCGACCCCGATGTCGTGCTGCGAGCCGACGGCGGCCGCCTGACCGGCCTGTCGCAGCACGTCCAGGGGGCGGAGGCCGTCGCCGGCCAGGCGCTGATGTGGGCCCGCGTCGATCTGACGATGCGGCGCGCACTCGTCAACGGCGCCGCCGGAATGGTCACGTTCCTGCACGGCCGGCCGTTCGCGATCGCCGCCATGACGGTGAAGGACGGGCATATCCACGAGATCGACTTCCTCACCGACCCTGAGCGAATCGCCCAGGTCGACCTCACCGAGCTCGGCGACAGCTGAGCTCTAGGTCCGAGCGCTCGCTTCCCGGCTTCGGCCCCCCGAAACGTCGGCTACGGCCCCGCTGCACCGGCTACCTTGACGGTGCGTGCACTGTCGCGGGGTGCTGTGGAGATGGGCGACGCTCGGCTTGCTCGTCGCCCTCGGGACGACGGCTTGCGGCGCAACGACGGCGTCGCCGGACGACTCCACGCTCGCCCGGACATACGTCGACCCGCACGCGACGGGCGTGCTCCGAGTCGGTCCCGGTGAGCCGCGCGTG
>JBKOVW010000238.1:0-4987 GCA_046724095.1 Actinomycetota bacterium
CACGGAGTAGATTTCGTCGGCAGCGTCAGATGTGTATAAGAGACAGGCGCAGTGAAAGGCGCGCGGGGCGCCCACCCGGGCGTGAAGAGCCGGTCCTCCGCGCCGACGAAGCAGACAGCGATGTCGTCGCGGCCTGTGAGCAGGCCGAGGAAGTGCGCGTGCGCGTCGGTGTCGGCGACGACAAGGTCGGCCGAACGGAAGGCGCGGCGGTCGATCTGCTCGAGCGCGCGCGCTGCGAAGGAGCCGGGGCGGAAGCGGCCGCGGTCGCCGACGAGCGTGTCCGCGAGCGAGACGAGTGGGTTGAACACCACCGGCCGCCGGCGCGCCGCACGCTTCGCCGCGGGCAGATCGAGATGTCCCGGATAGCCGACGACGATCGCGTCGAAGCCGTGCGGACGGTGCGTGAACAGCCGCGCCTCCGCCGCTGCCAGGCGCAGCGCGCGTCCGGTGCCGGCCGACCACCCCTCGCGCAGGTCGTCCCAGACGGCGACGTGGTGCTCCTCGACCTCGACTCCCACGGCGCGCAGGCACGAGATGACCTGCGCGTTCCGCGGATACGCGCGCTCGTAGGTGCCGAAATAGACGACTTTCAGCAAAAACGTCGACTCGGCGTTGGTGCCCGCACGTTCGATCTCTTGCCCGACGCTGCTAGCAAAGGCGTCGACTCGGCGCCGCCGCATAGAGGCTGTGCGGGCTTGGCCCGGGCAGCCGTCCAACCCCGGACGTTGGTGCGCGCACGTTCGAACCCTTGGCCGCGCTGCTAGGAGAGGACTTCGTCGACGAGCAGCTCGGCGCGGTCGCGCTCGCCGGCGCGCTCCTCGTGGTGACTCGTGATCATCTCGCTGATCAGCCCGAGCGAGAAGAACTGCATGCCGATCACCACGAGCAGGACGCCCAGCAGCAGCAGGGGGCGGTGGCCGATCGCGTTCCCGAGAATCTTGAGAACCGTCAGGTAGACGAGGATCGCCGTTCCGAACGCGCCGAGGATCAGGCCGAGGCCGCCGAAGAGGTGCAGGGGCCGATGGCGGTAGCGGCCGATGAACGAGACGGTCAGCAGGTCGAGGAAGCCGCGCAGATAGCGCTCGACGCCGTAGCGCGAGCGGCCGTGCTCGCGCGGGCGGTGATTGACCGGCAGCTCGGCGATGCGGAAGCCGCGGTAGTGGGCCAGCACGGGGATGAAGCGGTGTAGCTCGCCGTACAGCCGTAGGCCGCGGACGACCTCGGCGCGGTAGGCCTTCAGCCCGCAGTTCATGTCGTGCAGGTGCACGCCCGAGAAGGCACCGGTGACGCGGTTGAAGATGCGTGAGAGCACGCGCCGCGTGATCGGATCCCGCCGGTGCGCCTTCCAACCCGAGACGAGGTCGAAGCCTTCGTCGAGCTTCGCGAGCAGGCGCGGGATCTCCGCCGGGTCGTCCTGCAGGTCGCCGTCGATCGTCACGACCGTGTCGCCGCGGGCCTGGTCGAAGCCGGCACGGAGCGCCGCAGCCTTGCCGAAGTTTCGGCGCAGGCGTACGACGCGGACGTTGTCGGCGCCCGAGTGCAGGCGCGTCAGCGCCGCGAATGTCCCGTCGGTCGATCCGTCGTCGACGAAGATCGTCTCCCACTGCACGTCGAGAGGCTCGAGCGCGGACCGGAGCTCGTCGTAGAGGAGCGCGACGCTGCGCTCCTCGTTGTGCACCGGCACGACGACGGAGATCACGGCTGCGAGGTTACCGCGGCGCTACGCTCCTCGCGGGATGGCGGAGCTGCTCTCGCTCGCGGAGGCGCACTCGCGCGTGCTGGAGCGGGTGGACCCGCTCGGCGGCGAGACGGTGCCGGTCGCGCGCGCGTCGGGACGGGTGCTCGCCGAGGACGCCCGCGCGGTTGTCGACCTGCCGCCCTTCCCGAGCTCGGCGATGGACGGGTTCGCCGTGAGGTCGGGCGATACGCCCGGCCGCCTCCCGGTCGTCGCGCGCATCGCTGCCGGCGTTCCGGCGCCGCGCGCACTTCGCACCGGGGAAGCGATGGGGATAGCGACGGGCGGCGTCGTCCCCGACGGAGCCGATGCCGTCATTCCCATCGAGTATGTTGTCGAGCGTGGCAACGAGATCGAGATCACGAAGGCTGTTGGCCAGAGTGACAACGTTCGTCCGCGCGCGGGTGACGTCGGCGCGGGCGATGTGGCGGTGGCGCGGGGTACTCGCCTGCATGCCGCGCAGATCGGCGCGCTTGCCGCCGCGGGCGTCGCAGAGGTCGTCTGCGCCCGCCGTCCACGCGTCGCCGTTCTGGCGACCGGAACGGAGCTGCGGCGGCCCGGGGAGACGCTCGGTCCCGGCGAGGTGTACGAAGCGAACGGCGTGCTGCTCGCGGCAGCGCTCGCCACCGTCGGCGCGGACACAGACGCCCTCCCGGCTGTCACGGACGACGAAGCGGCCCTTCGCTCGGCGCTCGAGGTCGGCCTGATGGCGGATGTGCTCGTCACCTCAGGCGGCGTTTCCGTCGGTCCGCACGATCTCGTGCGCGGGCTGCTGGGCGAGCTCGGCGTCAAGGAGGTGTTCTGGGGCGTCTCCGTCAAGCCGGGCAAGCCCGTCGCCTTCGGCGTGCACGGTCGGACGCTTGTCTTCGGCCTCCCGGGGAACCCCGTCTCGTCGCTGGTGGGGTGCGAGCTGTTCGTGCGGCCGGCGGTGCTCGCCCTGCAGGGCGCGGCGGAGCCTGGACCGATCTACGCCGAAGGGCGCCTGGCGCGTGCCGTGCGCCGAAACCGGCAGCGCGACGAGTTCCTTCGTGCGCGCACACGGCCCTCCGACGACGGCGTCGTGCTCGAGCCGGTCACGGGGCAGGAATCGCACATGATCGTGCGGGCGGCCGGAGCGGACGCGCTCGTCTATGCACCACGCGGGGACGGCGAGCTCGAGGCCGGCGCGCGCGTGCGCTACTTGCCGCTCGCCTGAGCCAAGGCGCTGACGTCGAACGGGGGAGCGCCGTGCGGCTCGACACGCACCAGCCGCGCATACGCGATGAACCGGTGCGTGGCGAAGAAGCGTGGATGGCAAGCCTGGAGCTCGAGCAGCTCGTGGCGCGGCGAGTGCAGCACGGAGAGGTCCGTCGCCTTGACGATGCGGTGGTGCGTCACGGAGTAGACGAAGATCCCGTACGGGAGCTCGAGCGTGACGCGGTCGCCCGTGCGCAGGCGGTCGATGTGCGAGAACGGCGCGAGGTAGGTCGTCCGGTGGCCCGCGATGTACACCAGACGGTCTTCGCCCGGCATGAACGTGCGCATGTCGCGGCCCGGCCCCTTCTTCAGCGTCTCGTGGTCGGTGCCGTTGACGAAGATCATGTTGATGCCCATGCGCGGCACCTTGATGCGTCCGATCGCCTCGCCGCGCTTCGAGTTGAACCGGTAGCGGCGAGCCTCCCGGGCGATGCTGCGGCGCTCCGCCGCGACGGAGTCGTGCACGATGGGCGCCGCCGGCTTGAACGTGCGCACCCGCTTGTCGTACTGCGTCGTCAGCTGGTGCTGGCGCCACGTCGTGTAGAGCGCCGTGAAGGGGTCCTGCCACTGCCAGACGACGAGTGCCCACAGGAGCGTGAGCACGCCGAGCGCGATCAGAACCGTGCCGGTGAAGCGGACCCAGCGGCGCATCAGCCCTCCAACGCCTCCGGAACGTCCTCGGGTGCGCCGCTCCGGCGCCGGTTGTGGACGGCGAGGTACGTCTTGCGCAGGACACGGCGGACCGGCCCGCGCGGCGGCAGCTCGGCGACGTCCGGGTACGGCGCATAGCGGCGGACGCTGAGCGCCGCGAGCTGTCCGGCGCCGGCGAGCCAGATGACGAGCAGTGGCATCACGACAAACGGGACATAGCCGACGGCGCGCAGCTCCGCCAGGTACCAGGGTGCATCCCAGCCGAGGCCGTAGCGGCCGGCGAACTCACCGATCAGCAGCGCCGGCCCAGCGAAGCCGAGCGCGAGCACCGCGAGCCGCGGCCCGATCGCCATTTCCCGGACCTGCGGCAGCCACAGCCACGCGTGCAGAGAAGGCAGGAGGAACAGCAGCGCGAACGGGTTCGTGGCGACGACGAGCAGAGACAGCGCGCCGAGCGCGAGCAGGGCGGCGGTGTGACCGGCGAGCTCCTCCTCGACGCTGATCTCTCGGCGCGGAACGAGCCGCTCGCGCGTCACGAACCAGCCCCCGAGCGCGAGCAGCCCGAGCACGATCAGGAGCCCTGCCGGCCAGTTCGTTGCTGCGTCGCTCCGCGGCGAGACCGGCCGCGGCGCGCCGTCGGGCCACGCCCCGAGCAGACCGAAGACCTCGAAGAGGACGATGACCCATGCCCAGACGCAGAGCCGGCTGCGGAGCGCGCGCAATGCCGGCGCAAGCGGAATGCGCCGCCGGCGACAGCGCGCGAACAGGTCGACGGCGGCTGTGAGGAACGGCAGCAGGCACGCGATCAGCACGAGCTGGATCGCCCAGCCCCGGATCAGCCGCTGGCCGAGATAGAGGTAGCTGGAGGTGCCCTGCGCGAACTCGAGGCCCTCGTCGAGGGAGCCGAGCAGATCCTGCGCCGAGCGGCCGACCTCGTTCAGCTTGTCGACGCGCAGGCGCTGGCTGATGTCGCTGACGGGATCGGGCGGGTTGTCCCCGGCGGTCGTGAGCGTCAGCGCGCCGACGCCCTGCGTGAGGAACGGCGCTTGCTCGTAGAGCGAGTATGGGAAGCCGAAGTCCGTGAGCTGGCGCAGGATCGAGTCGCGCGCGGGCCGGCGGCCGATCTGCGCTGCGATGCGCGCGGCCGCCGTCTCGACGAGCGCCCCCGACGGATTTCGTGGCACGTCGCCGTTGAGCTGCATGCGGATCGGCCCCGGGCCGCCAACCGAGTCGAGGTCGATCACCGCCGCGACGTCGTGGCGGAGCGGCGAGTGGGCGGCGAAAGCGGCTGCGCCGAGGGCGCCGAAGGCGCCGCCGTCGGTCGAGACGAAGAGGATCGTGTGGGTCGGCCGGAGTGTTCTGCCG
>JBKOVW010000302.1:0-2631 GCA_046724095.1 Actinomycetota bacterium
GACCACATCCGGCAGCCGCTCCTCCGACTCCCGCCAGAGCATGGGCAAGGAGACGCGACTGAGGACCCGGTCGCCCTGCAATGAGCAAGGCGAGCTCGTCGGCGGCATCCAATCGAGGTTGGCTGTCGCCGATGTGTGGACGCCGTGGAAGAATCGGTGCGCCTGCCGAGGGCCAGTCATGCGCGGGCGCCAGGTGTTGCCGCTCGCAAGACCGTTGAGGGGAGGCGCAGCGACGATGAGCAAACCGTTCCGAGGCACGACCAACATTGACATCCGCGACTCCGCGCCGGACTCGGAGCCACAGCAAAGCGCTCGCGATGATGAAGCGCGAGTAGCCAGGTGGTGACCCCGGTGTCCGCCAGCACAACCACGGTCAAGAACATGGTCGCCATCCTCGGCGACGCGTTCCGCATGGGCTCGGACCGCTTCTATCCGGAGGAGACGCCGGTGCGCGAGGTGTCGGTCGGCGGTTTCTGGATCGACCGGCACCCGGTCACGGTCGCCGAGTTCCGCCGGTTCGTGAAGGACACCGGGTACGTCACTTCGGCCGAGCAGGCTCCCGCCGCCGAGGACTATCCGGACGCCGATCCCGATTTGCTCGTCCCCGGCTCGCTCGTGTTCCGCAAGACCGGCGGGCCGGTGCCGCTCGACGACTACCGCAACTGGTGGGCGTGGGTGCCGCGAGCGGACTGGCGGCATCCGGAGGGGCCGGGGAGCACCGTCGGCGGACGCGAGCGGCACCCGGTGACGCACGTCACCCACGCGGACGCGACGGCGTATGCAGCGTGGGCCGGGAAGTCGCTGCCGACGGAGGCCGAGTGGGAGTACGCGGCCCGCGGCGGCCTCGATCAAGCGACGTACACCTGGGGCGACGACTTCGCGCCGAAGGGACGGCTGATGGCGAACACCTGGCAGGGCGAGTTTCCGTGGCAGAACCTGCTGCTCGATCGCTACGAGGGGACCTCCCCGGTCGAGACGTATCCGCCCAACGGCTACGGCTTGTACGACATGGCCGGCAACGTCTGGGAGTGGACGGACGACTGGTTCGCGCACCGACCGCGGGCTGGCCGGCCTGCTTGTTGCGCGCCGCAGACCCCGCGCGCCGCCGACGGCGAGCCGTTCCCGCGCAGGGTGATCAAGGGGGGCTCGCACCTCTGTGCGCCGAACTACTGCCTGCGCTACCGCCCTGCTGCGCGCCAGGGCGAGGCGATCGACACCTCGACCGGCCACATCGGCTTCCGCTGCGTGATCCGCACGGCGGACGCGTAGCGGCGACCCTGGATCGGCGGCGGTCAGACTTCACTGTCGATTGCTGCCACGGCCTTTATGCGGCCGTCGACCACGAAGCCGATGTCGAGATGGTCGTCGTCGCCGGTCACGGCGAGCTCCACGGTGCCCCCGAGGTCGAGCGGTTCGCGGAAGTCGACGCGAGCGCGCAGGGGGCGCGCAAGCTCGGGCCCGGCGCCGAGGAGCACGTGCTCGATCGCCTGCCAGTAGACCGTGTTGTTCACGTGCCCGTGGAGGTCGACGTCGGACGCGCGTAGCGGCCAGGGCGAACGCGGGCCGTCGCTCGGCGGGTCGGCCAGCTGCGGCCGGGCCGACACGCGGCGGCCGCCGGCGGCCCGGGCGTAGGCGCCGAAGTTCGTGATCCGCGCCGGGCGTTGGTCCGCGTCGAGGTGAATCCAGACGCTGTCGACCTCGATCCGGCCGCCGCGGTCGCCCGTCAGCGACCAGCGCCGGCCGGCTGCAACCGTCGCCAGCCCGCTGCACCAGGTGACGAGGTCGACTGCGCGATCAGCGAGGAAGGCCTCGACCACGTCGATGCGCATCCGCCGCACGAACCAGAGGTGGTCGGGCGCTCCCCAGCCGGTCTCGTCGACGTCGTCGATCGCGATCTCCTGCAGGAACCGGGCGACGGCGTCGAGCCGGAGCCGGCCGCGCGGGTCCGTGTCCGTCAGCCGCACACGCCGGCTCTCGACGAAGACGCGGCCCTGCGAGGGGATCGGCACGAGGCTCTCCATCCCGCGCAGTCTCGTGTATTGCGGCGGAGTCTCCGGCGGCGCATCCGTGACCATGACGAAGGCGTGGCAACGATGGCAAGGATTGGCGTTCGCTCTATTCGATGACTATCCCCGGCTCCTGCCAATAGACATCGAGCCAGCCGTAAAGCGGGAAGGGTTGTCGATCGTCTTCGTAGAGGCCGGCGGTCGGCGGTAGTTGGTCGATCGCGACCGGTCCGGCGACGTTCTGGAAGTCGCCCGGACTGGAGGCGATCGGTGCGTCGTAGAGGTCGGTGAGGATCCCGAGGCTGAGGACGTACGCGCCGAACGGGTCGAACAGGAGGTCGAGCAGCTCCAGCGCGTCAACCACGAATGCCTCGTCCTGTCCGAGCAAGCTGAACGGGATGTTCCAGTCGTGCTTGTGCGGGAGCGTCGACGGCTGCAGGTCTCCCAGCACGATGACGATCCCGACGGTGTCGTCGCCGGCGCCGTACACGCGCACGGCGACCCCGTTCCGGTACGTGAAGTGGAAGCCCACCGTCAGCTGCTGCGCCCTGACCGGATCGCGCGGCACGGGCGGCTTTACCAGCAGCTTGATGAACGGCCGCCCGTCGTAGGGCGTCGTGTACAC
>JBKOVW010000264.1:0-4110 GCA_046724095.1 Actinomycetota bacterium
GACGAGGCACGATTATCTCCGAGCAGCAGGTAGCGACGAGGCGGAATGCGGCCGCCCGGGAAGCTGAGACTGTCGCGGCGACCCGGCCGGAGCCACGGCTCGGCGAGCGCCTCGCGATCGATCAGGATCCGGCCGCCGCGCTCACGCCACCGTTCTCCGGACAAGCCGACTATGCGCTTGATGAAGACACCGCCGGCGCCGCACCGGACGGCGGCGGCCGGCGGCGCTTCGAAGACGACGATGTCGCCGCGTCGAGGCGAGGCCCCCTTCGGGTACGGCACTGCGTAGACGAGATCTCGCTCATCGCCGAGGCAGCCCGGCGCCGGCTTCGCGCAGTGCAGCGTCGGCTCCATCGACGAGGACGGCACGCGGTAGACGTGTCCGCCGCGTCCGGCGCAGCCTGCGAGCAGGGCTAGTGGAAGGAGATACGCGACGGCGGCCAGTACGTCGCGAAGACGTTGCCGATCAGGTTCTTGCGCGGAACGAGGCCCCATACGCGCGAGTCACAGGACGACCTCCGGTTGTCGCCCATCATCAGGTACATGTCCTGCGGAATCCGTGTGTACGTATTCCGCGGCGGGATGTCGGACAATCCCATCGTCCGGGAGTCCCTGCGGTCGGGCTTGATGAAGGGCTCGTCCAGCTTCTGTCCGTTGATGTAGACGAAGCCCTCGCGTTCCTCCCACACCTCGCCCGGCAGCCCGATCAGCCGCTTCACGAACGTCCCCTGCGAGCCGCACTCCTGCTTCGCGAGCTTCGGCGTGTTGAAGACGACGATGTCGCCGCGGTGCGGCGAGCGCAGGTGGTAACAGAATCGGCACGCGAGCACGCGGTCCGACGTCCGTGCTTCGCAGCCCTGCGCCGGCACCGCGCAGTGCAACGTCGGCTCCATCGACGACGACGGGATGCGGTACGGATTGACGATCCACGCCTTGATTGCCAGCACGATCGCGACCGCGCCGACGATGGTGACCATCCAGTCGAGCGCGACGCGCCAGCCGTGCGGCAGATTCGGGAAGAGGCGGTCGATCGGGTTGCGCGACTTCTTCTGGTCCTCGGCGACACCCGCGCCGTCGAGCCCAAGGTCGTAGCGCGCGCGCTGCTCCGGATCGCGGAGCACGTCGTAGGCGTCGCGCAACTCGACCCACGACCCGTCCTGGTAGCGCCGCTCGAGGGACGCGCGCCGGTAGGCGGCCTCGATCTCCTGCGGCGAGGCGGACTGCGAGATGCCGAGAAGCTCGTACGCGTCGCTCACGTGACCGTCCTGCGGCGGCTCTGCTCGCGCCGCCACTCGTCGATCTTGCCGTGGTCGCCGGACAGGAGCACCTCAGGGACACGCCAGCCGCGGAACTCCGGCGGCCGCGTGTAGTGCGGGTACTCGAGCCCGCCCTCGAGCTCCGCCGAGAAGCTCTCGAGCGCGCCGGACTCCTCCCTGATCGCCCCCGGCAGGCGGCGCGCGATCGCGTCCACGAGCACCATCGCCGGCAGGTCGCCGTTCGAGAGGACGTACGGGCCGATCGAGATCGCGTCCGACGCAAGGTGCTGGACGACGCGCTCGTCGAACCCCTCGAAACGCGCCGACAGCAGCGTCAACCGCTCCTCCGCCGCGAGCTCCTCGACGACGTCCTGCGTGAGCTGGCGGCCCTGCGGCGAGAGCGCGACGACGCGATGGTCCGGCGAGCCGCCGTAGACGGCATCGAGCGCTGCCGCGACCACGTCGACGCGCAGCACCATCCCCGCGCCGCCGCCGTACGGCTCGTCGTCGACCTGCGCGGCCCGCAAAGGCGTGGCGTCGCGGTAGGAGAAGAGCCGCAGGTCGAGCTCCGTGCCGAGCACGGTCGCGACCGGACGCTGCTCCGTGAGCCACGCGAACGCATGCGGAACGAGAGTGAAGACGTCGAGCTGCACGGGGCGAGGCTCAGGTTAGCCAGCGTCCTGGAAACCGGGCGCAACCACGATCTTGCCGCTGTCGAGATCGACCGAGAGGACGCACTCTTCTACCATCGGCAACAGGAGGCCCGAGTCGAGCTCCAGCACGTCGTTGGCCACGCCCGGCGCGACGTCAGTCACCGTCCCGAGCACCGGCCCACCGTCCTCCGACACCTCGAGGCCGACGAGCTGGAAGACGTAGTACTCGTCCTCGCCGGTCGGCGCGAGCGCGCGGCGGGGCACTTCGAGCGCCGCCCCGCGGGGAACGCGGCGGTCGAGCCGGATCACCGGCCGGCCGCGCGCCTGCTTCGAGCCGGCGATCGTCGCCTCTGCCCCCTCCACGATCAGCTTCGCGCCCGTCGCAAAGAGCTCGCGCGTCTCGCTCGCGTCCTCGACGACGAACGAGCCGTCGAGCCCGTGCGACTTCCCGACGCGCCCGATGACGACCACCTCATTGTTCAAGGGAGAGCTTCTCGAAGAACTCCGTCGCCTCTTCCGGAGACGCTTCCGGCCACTCGCCCGGCCACACGGACAGATCGCCCGGCGTGTACTGCGTGCTGCGGAGCTCCACCTCGTTCCCGTCGAGCAGCGCCCAGTACGCGCCCGGCTCGTGCTCGTAGGGCATCCCGACGCTCCCGGCGTTGACGAGCCGGATGTCGCCGATGTGGCGATCGAACTGGATGTGCGTGTGGCCACAGACGACGACATCCGCGTCGACACCCCCGAGCGCTTCGCGCCACGATTCCTCGGGGCTGATGCGCGTGAAGAGCTCCTCGTCGCTGCGCGGCGTCGCATGACAGAACAGCACGCGGCCGATCGTCTCGGTCAGCGGCAGCGAACCGAGAAACGAGAAGGCATCGTCGGGCAAGCGCCCGCGCACGAAGTCCATCAGCTCCGGCGGCGCACGGCCCGGCTCCTCCTGAACCACCTCGCGGTCGGCGTTCCCGCGGATGAAGCGCACGTCGCCCTCGAGCGCGCGCAACCGCTGATAGGTCTCCGACGGCCACGGTCCGGCGACGAAGTCGCCGCCGATGACGACCACATCGGCGTCGACTTCCGCGAGGACGGCATCCAACGCCGGCAGATTCCCGTGAATGTCGTAGAGCGCCGCTATGCGCCTACCCATAGCGATCTCTGGTCGTTCGAAACCGGCACGTCACCAAGATTGTGCGTCAAACGGTCGCACGAGCAAGCTCGCACGACCTCTATGCGGCGCCGCAAGACGGCGCCTTAGTCCACGATCTCGAGCTGGACGCGCCGCCGCTCGCGCGCACTGCCCGCGCGCACGATCGTGCGCAGCGCGCGGGCGATTCGGCCCTGCCGCCCGATCACCTTGCCGAGGTCGTCCTCCGCGACGTGCAGGCGCAGGACGACGGTGTCGTCCTCCTCGACCCGCTCGACGCGCACCTCGTCGGGTGAATCGACGAGCTTGCGCGCGAGGAACTCGAGCAGCTCGGCCACTACTGATTCAGGTTCTTCGCCTTGAGCAGCTTCTGCACCGCCTCGGAGGGCTGCGCGCCCTTGCCGAGCCAGTCCTTCACCTTCTCCTCGTCGAACTCGATCAGCGACGGATCGTGCTGCGGGTTGTACCGCCCCACGATCTCGATGAACTTGCCGTCTCGCGGCGAGCGCGAGTCGGCGACGACGACGCGGTACACCGGGTTCTTCTTCGACCCGACACGCGTCAACCTCATGCGAACAGCCAAACCGTTACCTCCGTGTCTTCGATCGCTTCTTGCGTTTGTTGGACTTCGTCGCCTTGCGCTTCGGTTGCTGCGCCGCCTGCGGCGCGGCCGCGCCCGGCAATTGGGGAAGCTTGCCTTTGCTCATGCCCTTCATGAGCTTCTCCATCTCCTTGCGGCCTTCGAGCAGGCGGTTGACCTCCTCGACGGACGTGCCCGATCCGCCCGCGATGCGCTTGCGGCGCGAGCCGTCGATCACCTTCGGCAGCGCGCGCTCCTGCGGCGTCATCGACAGGATGATCGCCTCCACCCGCGCGAACTGCTTCTCGTCGACCTGGTCGATCCCCTCCAGCTGCTTGCCCAGCCCGGGGATCATCTTCACGAGGCCGCCGATCGAGCCCATGCGGCGGATCATCCGGTAGCTCTTGAGGAAGTCGTCGAACGTGAACTGGCCCGCCATCATCCGGGCCTCCATCTCCTTCTGCTCGTCCGCCTCGAC
>JBKOVW010000325.1:0-5412 GCA_046724095.1 Actinomycetota bacterium
GGCCGCACGGGCTGCGCGTCGTCATGGACTCGCTGCGCTACTGGGTGCAGGCGATGCACGTCGACGGCTTCCGTTTCGACCTGGCCGCCAGCCTCGGGCGCGCGACGAGCGACTTCGATCCGTTCGGCGGCTTCCTCGACGCGATCGGGCAGGACCCGGTTCTGTCGCAGGTCAAGCTGATCGCCGAGCCCTGGGACATCGGTCAGGGCGGCTACGAGCTGGGCAACTTCCCGCCCGGCTGGAGCGAGTGGAACGGCCGCTACCGCGACACGGTCCGCGACTTCTGGCGCGCAGCGCCCGGAACGCTGGCGGACTTCGCCACGCGCTTGAGCGGCTCGCAGGACCTCTACGGGCGCGGGCGCCGTCCGACGGCGTCGGTCAACCTCGTCACCGTGCACGATGGCTTCACGTTGAACGACCTCGTCAGCTACGACGCCAAGCACAACGAGGCCAACGGCGAGGACAACCGCGACGGAACCAACGACAACCGCAGCTGGAACTGCGGCGTCGAGGGGCCGACGGACGACGCGGACGTGCTCGAGCTGCGCCGGCGCCAGCGCCGCAACTTCCTCGCCACGCTCCTGCTCTCCGAGGGCGTCCCGCTGCTCCTCGGCGGCGACGAGCTCGGCCGCACGCAGCGCGGCAACAACAACGCCTACTGCCAGGACAACGAGATCAGCTGGATTGACTGGACGGGCGCCGGCGGCGATGACGACCTCACCGAGCTCGTCGTCAGGCTGTGCCGGCTGCGGCGCGGCGCCCCCGCCTTTCGCCGGGGGCGCTTCCTCGGTAGCGGCGAGCTCGCCTGGCTGCGTCCCGACGGCAACCTGATGACCGACGGCGACTGGGCGAACACCGATGCCCGCGCCGTGACGGCAGCGTTATCGAACGCGATGCTGCTCGTAAACGCGTGGTGGGAGCCGCTGACGTTCCGCATCCCGGGTGATGACGCGTGGTCGGTGGAGCTCGACACCAACGATCCCGCGCGCAGCGCAACCGCGTCGTCGGAGATCGAACTGGCCGGCCGCTCGCTGGTGTTACTTACCGGGTCTGATGGCCCGGCGGAGTGAGTCGTAGAGCGTCGCCACGACGGCGATCGGCATCAGCCACCACGCCGAGACGTCCCAGCTCGCCAGCACGGCGGTCAGGCCGATCGCGATGGCGATCGCCACGGCGACTCGCGGGTCGTCGCCGAAGATGAACCGGTACCAGAAGCGCAGGAAGGCGACGAGGTACTTCATGCCTGACCGCCCTCCGTCGCCGGCGTCACTGGGGTGCTGTGGCGCTCGCGCAGTGCTCTGACGGCCGCAAACGACGCAAGGCCGAGGAAGGCCAGGATCGCGAAGAGCGCCGCGTCGTCTCCCGGCCACGAGGCGCCCGCGCCCTCCGCCGACCAGAACGTGCCGAACGTCGTCAGCAGCAGCCCGACGCCGAACTTCAGCGTGTTCTCGGGCACCCTGCTGAGCGGCGCATGGACGATCGCGCCGATCACGCCGACTACCACGAACGCCGCTCCCGCCGCGGCCGCGGCGAGGCCGATTCCGCCCGATCGAGCCGTACCGAACGTGATGACGATGAACGCGACCTCGAGCCCCTCGAGGAACACGCCCTTGAACGCCAGCGTGAACGAGTACCAGTCCACACCGCGCGCGGGTGGCCGCCCGGCGCGCTCGGCCTCGTCGCGCTCCTTCGCGTACGCGGCATCCTCGTCGTGCAGCGGCAGGTAGCCGCTGGCACGCAGGATCGCCTTGCGCAGCCACTGCAGCCCGAAGACGAGGAGCAGCCCCCCGACGACGACCTGCAGGACGCCGATCGGAGCGCTCGCGATCGATGGCCCGAGTGCGGCGACGAGCGCGGCGAGCAAGAGAAGCGCGGCGCCGACGCCGAGGAGCGTCGAGCGCCAGCCGCGCGTCACGCCGACGGCGAGCACGATCGTCAGGGCTTCGACCATCTCGACCGCGCTCGCGAGGAACGCAGAGAGGAACAGGAAGATGTCGCGGGTCACGCCGCCTCAATGATGCCGCCGAGCGGCTCGTCGTCATACGCCCTCGGTACGACGCGGCGACGAAGACGGTATTGCATGCCGTCCAGCCGGCCGGACACTGGTCACTGATGCCCGAGAACCCGCAACCGATCAGACCGCTCGGCCAGCCCGACGTCCCGGCGGAGCCATATTCGGAGGTCCGACCAGGCGTCCCCGACGTGGTGGACGCCGACCTCGACCTGTTCGGAGCCGAGGCCGCCGCCGCGCGCCTCGCCGAACGGCTGCAGTCCGTTGAGCCGCACCACCTTCGGCACGCGGACAACGGGCGAGCGCTGCTGTGGCCGCCCTTCGCACCCGCTCGCGATCACGTCGACGGCTACGCGAGCGCGACCACCACGCTGGTCGTCTTCGGCGCCTTCGGGACGCCATGGTCGCGCCGGCTCGGAGCGGTGCTCGCGCGCGTTCGCGACGACCACTACATTTCGACGCGCATCGCGTGGCGGCACTACCCCGACCCGGTCGCGCACCCACGGGCAGCCGTCCACGCCCTTGCCGCCGAGGTGGCCGCGGTGCACGGCCGCTTCTGGGTGCTGACGCGCAGGCTGCTGTCGATGTCCCACGACGACCCCGCCGATCTTCACAAGGCCCTGCTCCGCGCGGGCCTCGACCCGCAGCGAGTGCTCGGCGAGGTGCAGGCGGGCACGGGCACCGAGCGCATCGCCGATGACGTCGCGAGCGCGCGCGCCAGTGGCGTCACGTCCGCGCCGGCGCTGTTCATCGACGGCGAGCGCTACACGGGCGAGCTGGACCCCACCCCCGTCTCGCGCGCACTGGACCGTTGAGCGCGGAGGACCCGCGCGCGGTGGTCAGCGCACCGCCTTCTTCACGAGCGCGGCGATCTTCTTCTCCTCGGCGGCGGTCAGCTCCTTCAGCGCGAAGGCGGTCGGCCACATGACGCCGGTGTCGAGGTTCGCCGAGTCGTTGAAGCCGAGCGTCGCGTATCTCGACTTGAACTTCTGCGCGCTCTGGAAGAAGCAGACGATCTTGCCGTCCTCGTTGGCATAGGCGGGCATCCCGTACCAGGTCCTCGGCGCGAGGTCCGGCGCGCTGGCCTTGACGATGGCGTGGATCCGCTCGGCCATGATGCGATCCGCCTTCGGCATCTCGGCGATCTTCGCGAGCACGTCGCGCTCGGCTTCCTCCTTGTTCTTGGCCGCCTTCAGCTCGCGGGCGCGCTCCCTCATCGCGGCGCGCTCCTCGGCCGTGAATCCTGTCGTCTTCTTTGCCATCAGCGCTGCTCCTGGATGCGGATGAGGTTGCCCGCGGGATCGCGGAAGGAACAGTCGCGAACGCCGTAGGGCTGATCGGTCGGCTCCTGGACGACCTCGGCGTCGCCGGCCTGAACCCGCTCGAACGTGCCGTCGACGTCGGTGGTGGCGAGGTTGATGCTGGCGAAGGTCCCCTTGGCCATCATCTCGGCGATGGTGGTGCGCTCGTCGTCGGTGATGCCGGGGCTGGCGGCCGGCGGGTACAGGACGATGGACGTGCCGGGCTGGTCGGGCGGGCCGACCGTGATCCAGTGCATGCCGCCGTACTCGACGTCGTTGCGGACCTCGAAGCCGAGGGTGTCGCGGTAGAAGGCCAGCGAAGCGTCCGGGTCGTCGTGCGGAAGGAGTGCTTGGTAGATGGTGATGCTCATGACGAGCAGGCTAAGCGCGGCCCGCCGTCGGCGCTTCTTGATTCCTGATCGGTCTCGTCACCTGCTTGGCCACGCACGCCGGCATCCCCGCTGTCGCGCGCGCAGCCTCGCGCCGGTAGACGCTGGGCGGCACACCGACCAGCTCGGTGAAACGACTGCTGAAGGTGCCCAGCGACGAGCAGCCCACCTCGAAGCAGACCTCCGTGACGCTGACGTCGCCACGGCGCAGCAGCGCCATCGCGCGCTCGATGCGCCGAGTCATCAGATAGCTGTACGGCGACTCGCCGTAGGCGAGCCGGAACTGGCGGCTGAGATGCCCGGCCGACATGTGCGCGCCGCGGGCGAGCGCCTCGACGTCCAGCGGCTGCGCGTACTCGCGGTCGATCCGGTCGCGGACACGGCGCAACAGCGCGAGGTCGCGCAGGTGCTGGGTTGCGGCGGGTGTGCTGGTCACTGCTTGGATCGTGCCATGTCGGGCCGCGACCAGGGCATGCACGGGCGCGAGGGGCGGCGGGCGACGGGCATGCTGCCCACATGCGCTCCGACATCGCCCCTGGCGGCACGTTCCCCGACTACGAGCTGACCGGCCACGACAAGCGCCGGCACAAGCTGAGCGAGCTTCAGGGCATCGACCCGATGATCCTGATCCTGTCGCGCGGTCACTACTGCCCCAGGGACCAGCAGCAGCACCTCGAGCTTGTGGCCAACTACTCGAAGATCGCGGTCGCCTACACGCAGATCGTCACGATCTCGACCGACCCGATCTTCGTCGCCCGCGAGATGCGCGACGGGCTCGGCGCCCACTGGACGTTCCTGTCAGACGCCGGGCGCAAGCTTCAGAAGGACCTCGACATCCAGGAGTACACGGACTCCGAGCACGACCCGATGATCCCGCACACCTTCGTGCTGAAGCCGGGGCTCGTGATCCACAAGGTCTACAACGGCTACTGGTTCTGGGGCAGGCCGTCGTTCGACGATCTCTGGCGCGATCTGCGCGAGGTCACAGCCGAGATCCGCCCCGACTGGGACCTCAGCAAGCCCGGCCTGCGCGAGGCGTGGGACGCGGGCGACCACTCGCAGTTCTACGACGAGGCGGACAGACCCGCCGAGTCCGTGCCCGCGTAGATACGGCACCTCTCGACGGAAAGACGGCATTCCTGCGGATGTGGTGGCGCGCCGGCGCTCGTAGCTTGCGCAGCGCAATGCAATCCCACAAGGAGATCCGCATGAAGACGTTCCTCATCGAGCGCGAGATTCTCGGCGCCGGCGAGCTCACGGACGAGCAGCTGCGGGGCATTACCGGCACCTCCAACGACGCCGTGGAGTCGCTGAACAAGCCCTACAAGTGGCTGCACAGCTACGTCGCCGGAAACAAGATCTACTGCGTGCACCAGGCGGAGAGCGCCGACGTGATCCGCGAGCACGCGCGCACCGGCAACTTCCCCGCCAACCTCGTCGTCGAGGTTGCGGCGGTGTTCGACAGCACGGGTCCTCGCGACCTCCCGCGCTGAGCCTCCGTGGGCAGCCGCACGCGTTTGCCCAGCGCTTACCGACCGCCAGCCGCCAACGCGTTCACTGCCCGCATGACCCTCCGCGCCCTCGCAGCTCGCCCCAGCCCGGTGCTCTTCGCGTGCCTGTTCGCGTCGCAGGCCGGGCTGCTGGTGCTGTCGCCGATCCTGCCGGACATCGCGCGCGAGTTCGGGACCTCGACGGCCGCCGCGGGACAGCT
>JBKOVW010000207.1:0-3935 GCA_046724095.1 Actinomycetota bacterium
GCGTGCCTGACGCGGGCTCCCGACGGCATGACGCAGGTCGTCGTGCAACGACCGGGCCTCGTGCTGCTGCATTTCACGGTCACGCCCGGCCGCGCACTCGAGACGATCGCGGGCCGCGATCCCAAGCCGTGTCCTTAGCTACCGCGGCTTAACGGACAGAAGTTTCCCGAACGGGTGCCAGGACTTGGCCGACCAGCGCTGCAGCTTCACCTGCGTCAGCGGGAAACGTGACGTCGGCGTCGTGCGAATGACGATGCCGGGGAGCACGAAGGGATTGTTCTTCTCGGTCAGGTGCGTGGCCGCGCGCATGACACCGTCGCGCGTGAGGTTCTTGCCGGCCTTCTTCAGCGTGTCGACGAGTGTGTACGCCGTCGCCATGCCGGCGGTGTAGTAGCCGTCCTGCAGATCGCGGCTGCCGATGTCCGAGCCGTACTGCCGCAGGATCGACTGGAAGAGCCGGATGCCCTTGTCCCTCCGCCACGCCGGCGCCGCCGGATCCTTGCCGAACACGATCGAGATCGACCCGTTCGCCGCGTTCTGCGGGACGATCGACATGAGCTCCGACGCCGAGGACACGTCGTTCACGAAGATCTGCGGCTTCCAGCCGAGGCGTGACACCGCGTTGAACGCCTGCAGCGAGAACTTGCCGAAGGCGAAGATCATGAACACGTTCGCCTTGCTCGCCTTCAGCTGCGTCACCTGCGGCTGCACGTCTGCGGACGTCGGGTCGTAGGCGACCTTCGCGACGATCGCGCCGACCTTCTTGCCCAGCCCGCGCCTGAGCCCGGCGTAGAGATCGCGGCCGTAGTCGTCGTCCTGGTACAGGACCGCGATCTTCGGCTTCTTGATCTTCTTCACGACGTACTGGCCGTACACCGCCCCCTCCTCCGAGTACGGCGGGATGTAGCCGATCGTCCACGGGTACTTCTTGTAGTCGCGGCCGAACGTCGTCGCGCCGGAAGAGACGTACAGCTGCGGGACCTTCGCGTCGTTCAGCAGCTTCCGCACGGCGAGGTTGTTGCTCGTGCCGAGCGACGAGAACATCGCGAACACCTGCTCTTGCTGCACGAGGCGAATCGTGTTGTTGACCGCGCGGCCGGGGTCGTACCCGTCGTCCAGGTAGACGAACTTGAGCTTGCGGCCGAAGACGCCGCCCTTTGCGTTGACGTACTTGAAGTACGCGTCGATGCCGCGCGCGACGTTGCCGGCAATCGCAGCTTCGCCGCTGAGTGGCACGCTCGAGCCGATCGTGATCTGCGTCGACGTGACGCCCGGCGCCGCGAGCGGGCGTGCGCCGGCAGCCGTCACCAGGACTGCAGCGGCCAGCACGCAGAGAAGAAGAGCCCTCACCACGGAGCTACGACTTACTGTATAGCCGCGTTGTTAGCGGGCCGAAGAGCCTCCGTAAGGCGCCGCCGACGCCCGTCGGGAGAATGATCAGCACGAGGATCAGGACGGCGCCGAAGATGACGTCGGGCATGCCCGGCCGCTGCGGGTTGAGGTTCACGGCCGGGAGATGGTTGATCCAGCGCGTGACGTCGCCGGTTCGGTTGATGAGGACGTAGATCGCGGACGCTCCGACGATCAGCCCCACGAACGAGTCGACGCCGCCGAGCGCGAGCGCCGCGACCAGATAGACCGACAGGACAATCGGGAAGACGTCCGGGTTCATGAAGCCGCGCGCGATCGCGTAGAGCGAGCCGGCGACGCCGGCGTAGAAGGCCGACATCGCGAACGCGAGCGTCTTGTACCGCGCAAGGCTGATGCCGGACGACGCCGCCGCGATCTCGCTGTCGCGGATCGCCTTCAGCGTGCGCCCCGGCTTTCCGCGAACGAACAGCCACGCCGCGACGAGCAGGACGAAGGCGATGCCCCACGTCAGGTAATAGATCCAGTTGTTCGGCGTCGCCGACAGGCCGAACGGCGTCGTCAGCAAGCTCAGCACCTTGCCGCTCGTGCCGCCGAGGAAGTGGTCGAACTTCAACGGGATCTGGCGGAACGACACCGCGATCCCGAACGTGATCAGCGCGAGGTAGAGGCCGGAGAGGCGCAGCGCCGGGATACCGACGAGCAGGCCGGCGAGGCCCGCGACGACACCGGCGATGGGAATCGTCCACAGGTCGCGGATGTGATGGCCGTAGACGCCGTTCACGCTGAGGACGGCCGTCGTGTAGCCGCCGATCGCCATGAACGCCCCGTGCCCGAGCGAGATCTGCCCGCTGTAGCCGGTCAGGATCGACAGCCCGAGCAGCGCGATGAAGTACATGCCGACGGTCGCCATCTCGTAGGCCGTGAAGCTCGAGACGAGCCGCGGCATCAGGGCGATCAGCGCCGCGAGCGCGAGCAGGCCGAGCACCTCGAGCGAGAGCTTCAGCTTCATACGCGGCGCACGGCGACCCGGCCGAAGAGGCCGTTCGGCTTGACGAGGAGGACGAGGAGGATCAGGAGCAGCGCCGTCGGCAGCTTGAGCGTGTCGCCGATGAAGCCGACGTAACGGCCCAGCAGCGTGATCGCGATGCCGAGCAGCAGACCGCCGACGACCGCGCCGACCGGGCTGTCGAGGCCGCCGAGCACCGCCGCGGCGAACGCGTACAGCAGGATCGTCTGCATCATGTTCGGGTCGAGGAAGAGGATCGGCGCCACCATCATCCCGGCGACGGCACCGAGCACTGCGGCGAGCCCCCAGCCGAACGCGAGCATCCACCCCACGCGCACCCCGACGAGCTCGGACGAGTCGCGGTTCAGCGCTGCGGCGCGTAGGCCGAGGCCGAGCTTCGTGAAGCGGAAGAAGAGCGCGAGCAGCGCGACGAGCACGAACGAGACGACGACGATGCCGATGTCCTGGAGGCTGATCGGCACGCCGCCGACGTCGATCGTGCGCGTCGAGAACGGCCCGTTGAACGGCCTGTTGCCGCCTCCCCAGATCACGCTCATCAGCCCGTTCAGCAGCACCGCGAGGCCGAGCGTGACGATGACGATCGTGATCACGGGCCCGTTCTCGACGGGACGGATGATCGTGCGCTCGATGACGACGCCGCCGACGAACGCGATCAGGAGCACGATCGGAAAAGCCGCCCAGAAGGACAGGCCGTTGTTCATCAGCGACCAGCAGATGAACGTCGTGAACGTCGCCATCTCGCCCTGGGCGAAGTTGATCGCGCGCGTCGACCGATAGATGATCACGAGCGCGAGCGCAAGCCCCGCGAAGATCGCGCCCTGCCTGACGCCGGCGGCGATCTGCTGCGCGAACTCCGTCCAGGTGAAGGCGGCGATGTACATCAGTAGCCGAGGTAGGAGCGGCGCACGGACTCGTTTGCGCGCAGCTCGTCGCTCGCGCCCGCAAGGACGACCTTCCCGACCTCCAGCACGTATGCGCGCGCAGCGTGCGCAAGCGCGAGGTTGGCGTTCTGCTCGACGACGAGGACGGCAATGCCCTCGTCCGCGCGCATCCGCTCGAGCCGCTCGAAGATCTCGCCGACGAGCATCGGCGCCAGTCCGAGCGACGGCTCGTCGAGCAGCACGAGCCTCGGGCGCGCGATCATCGCGCGGCCGAGCGCGAGCATCTGCTGCTCGCCGCCAGAGAGCGTGCCCGCCTGCTGTCCCTTGCGCTCCTCGAGGCGCGGGAAGTACTTGAACACCCGCTGTGCGTCGTCCTTGATGCTGCCGCGCTGCGTGTACGCGCCGAGGCGCAGGTTCTCCCAGACCGAGAGCTCGCTGAACGTGCCGCGCCCTTCTGGGACGTGCGCGATGCCGGCGCGTGCTGCCGCGTCCGGCCGCCGCGGAAGCTTCCGGCCGTCGAAGACGACGTCGCCGGTTCGCCGAACGGTGCCGGACACGGCACGGAGCATCGTCGTCTTGCCGGCGCCGTTCGCCCCGAGGACGGCGACGAGCTCGCCCTGGCCGACGTCGAGCGAGATCCCGTGCAGCGCCTTGAC
>JBKOVW010000215.1:0-11114 GCA_046724095.1 Actinomycetota bacterium
GGTGTTCGCGGGCACGCGCGTCGCGCTGACCGCCGCGCTCGTGCTCTCAGCGGGCATCGGCGTCGCGATCGGCTTCGCGCTCGGCCAGTGGGACGAGGCGATCGGCGGCGGCGTCGGCGGCGTGCTCGGCGCGATCGGCTCGGCGCAGCTGGTGACCGGCACGATGCGCCGCGGCGGAGCGCGCTTCGGGATCGCGGTCTTCGTCGGTCTCGCCGCGGTCGTGCTCGCCGCGATCGCGTGGATCCCGATCGTCGGCTACCTCTCGGCGGCGCTCGTCCCCGCCTTTGGCGCACGCCTCCGCGGCCGTGCACCCGAGCGCTACGCAGGGCTGCGCTCTCTTGCCCGCGACTAAGAAAGCGATCCTGATCGTCATCGACGGGCTGACGCCGTCGGTGTTCGAAGCGGCCGTCGACGACGAGCGCGCGCCCGCGCTGTCGTACCTCGCGCAGCACGGACAGTACGCCCGCGCGGTCTCCACCTTTCCGTCACTGACGCCGGTGTGTCTGTCGGCGCTCGCAACCGGAGCGCACCCGGACGTGCATCACATCCCGCACCTCGTCTGGTACGACGCCGAGCGCAAGCGGCTCGTCGAGTACGGCTCGTCGTTCGCCGCGCTCCGGGCGGCCGGAATGGCGCGCTCGATCCTCGACGCGATCATCAACATGAACCGCCTGCATCTCTCCCGCGACGCCGTGACCGTCTACGAAGCGCTCGAGGACGCGGGGCTCACGACTGCTGCGATCAACATCACCTGCTACCGCGGCCGCACACGTCACTTGCCGACGCTTCCGGGCGTGACGATTCCCGCGTACGGGCCGAAGCGGTTCTTCTTCTACAACCTCTTCGAGTCGGATCCGACGGGCGCGCCGCTCGCGGTCTTCGGGCGCGCACAGGGCTCGATCGACGGTTACGCGGCTGCGGTCGGACGCTGGCTCGTGACCCGAGACGGCTTCGACTTCCTCGTCTACTACCTGCCGGACTACGACTTCGCCTCCCACGTGCACGGGCCCGATGGGGCGTTGGACGCACTCGCCCGCAGCGACGCGGCCGTCGGCGCCTTGCTCGACGCGGCCGGGGGGCCCGAGGAGTTCCTCGAGCGGTACGCCGTCATCCTCTGCTCCGACCACGGCCAGACGCACGTCGAGAAGTCTGCGCAGCTGCAGTCGGTCTTCGCGAGCGTCCCCGGTACGCTCGTCACCGCCTCGAATCGCGCCGGCATGGTCTACCGGCTGCCGGGATGCGAGCTCGAGGCGCGCGCTCTCGCGGAGCTGCTCGACGGCGACCCTGCTGCCGAGACGATTCTCTTTGCGGAAGGTGACGACGTGATCGCGCGACGCGACGGCGAAGAGGTGACCGTTGACCGGGACGGCGCGCTCTTCGACTATCCCGACGGCGGCGTGCGGGCGTGGGCTGCCGTGCGCAATCCGAACGCCGGCGACGTCGTCGTGTCGGCTGCGCCCGGCGTCGAGTTCGTCGACCTCGCCGGCCGGCACCACGCCGGCGGCGGCAGCCACGGCTCGTTGCGACGCGGCGACTCCGAGGTGCCGATGCTCGCCATCGGCTTCGATGCGGTTCCGGAATCGATCGTCGACGTCGCGCCGGCCGTGCTGCGGCACTTCGGCGTCGAGCCTCCGCCGTACGCGCGAGCCCTCTCGCGTGCCGCCTGACCGGCAGCAGATGGTCGAGCAGCAGCTGCGCTCGCGCGACGTCGCCGACGAGCGCGTGCTCGAGGCGATGGCATGCGTCCCGAGGGAGCTCTTCGTCCCGGAGGAGCTCCGCGACCGGGCCTACGAGGACGCCGCGCTGCCGATCGGCGGCGGCCAGACGATCTCGCAGCCATACATGGTCGCGAAGATCTGCGAGGCGCTCTCGCTGCACGGTCCCGAACACGTGCTCGACGTCGGCTCGGGCTCCGGCTACCAGGCAGCCGTGCTCGCCGAGCTAGCGGCGGAGGTCGACACGATCGAACGCATCCCGGAGCTCGCGGCGCTCGCCGGCGAGAATCTCTCGCGGGCCGGGTACGAGGGCGTCCGCGTCCACGTCGGCGACGGCACCCGCGGCCTGCCCGAGCGCGCGCCGTTCGACGCGATCGCGGTGGCCGCCGCGGCGCCGCGAATGCCCCAGACCCTGTACGAGCAGCTCGAGCCGCGCGGCCGTTTGGTCGTGCCGGTCGGTCGCTTCGGCATCCAGCGGCTGGAGGTGATCGTGCGCAGCCCCGAGGGTCCGGCCATCGTCAAGTCGGTGCCCTGCCGGTTCGTGCCGCTGGTCGGGGAGGAGGGTTTCTGACCACCCGGTCCGGGCACGATGGCGGCGACGTGAAAGAACTGTCAGGCGACACGATCCTCTCGCGCCGGCTGCGGCTGCACGGAGTCGAGCTCGGCCGGCCGGTCGACCTCCTGCTCGACCGGGAAAGCCTCCGCGTCGTCGGGCTCGACGTCCTCTGCGGCGACGAGGTGCACCGCTTCCTGCCGCTGCCGACGGCCCTCGTGGGCGACGACGGCCTCACCATCCACTCACCGCTCGTCCTGCTCGAGGAGGACGAGCTCGACTTCTATCGCGCCCGCGCCTTCATGTTGAAGGCGTTGCGCGGCAAGGCCGTGACGCGGAAGGGGCACAGCGTCGGAGCGCTGCGCGACGTCGTCTTCGCAACGAGCGGCGAGCTGCTCGCGGTCCTGCTCGAAAGCGGTGAGCGCATCCCGTACGACGAGACATTGCGGCTCGCTCCCGCGCGCCGTACGGCCGCCTGACTCGGTAGTCTCGTCCAACGGTCATGGAGCAGCGGGACGCCGCAGTCGCCCCGGGTCTGCGCGCGCGCGCCACCCACGCCCTTCGCCAGCGCCACAACTGGACGCAGCTGGCGAAGTTCTGCATCGTCGGCGCGTCGGGCTACGTCGTCAACCTCGCCGTCTACACGGCGCTGCTCGACGGTGCGAACCTCGACTACCGGCTGGCGGCGACGGGCTCGTTCGTCGTCGCCGTCACGAACAACTATCTCTGGAACCGGCTCTGGACGTTCCGGCACGCACGCGGCCACTTCGCCTTCCAGGGCCTGCGCTTCTTCGTCGTCGCGCTGCTCGCATACATCGGCAACCTCGCGATCCTGACGGTGCTGGTCTCGCTCGGAGTCGGCGAGATCGTGTCGCAGGCGATCGCGATCGTGCTCGTGACGCCGGCCAACTTCATCGGCAACAAGCTCTGGTCGTTCCGGAGACGGCACTGAAGCTCCTTCTCGGCGTCGCGGCCGCCGCGCTCGTCTTCGTCTCGACCGCCGACGGTGCAGCGCCGTTCACCCAGGCGAAGCGGCAGCTGACGGAGAAACAGGCGACGGCGGTCTTCCTGGCCTACGACAAGGTCGCCGACTGGCTCGACCGTTACCCGGCAAAACGGCGGTCGACGTCCGCGTCGTTCGAGCCCGACTCCAGCAAGTGCGGCTTCGCCGCGCGCGGCGGCTGCTGGAACGTGAGCGTCTTCGACACGAAGGCGGGGGAGATCGCGAAGGGCAAGGTCGACGACGTCACGAAGGCGGTGACGGAGGCGTGGACGGGACCGCAGGTCGCGTGGACGATGGCGCGCGGCGGCCACGGCGCGTTCGGCGGCACGCGGATCAACAGCCTGCGCTACTGGCTCCCGTTCTGCGCGCTCTTCTTCTTCGGGCTCGCCGACCTGCGTCGTCCGTTCTCGCTCCGCAACCTCGACCTGCTGGTGCTGCTGTCCTTCTCGGTCTCGCTGTGGTTCTTCAACCACGGGAACGTCTTCACCAGCGCGCCGCTGGCATACCCGCCGCTCGCGTACCTGCTCGCGCGCTGCGTCTGGATCGGCGTGCGCGGGCGGCCGAGCCGCGGCGCCCCGGTCTGGCCGGCGTGGGTCCTGATCGGTCTCGCCGTCTTCCTCGGCGGCTTCAAGATCGGCCTCGAGTACCGCGGCGGCTCGAACGTGATCGACGTCGGCTACTCGGGAGTGATCGGCGCACAGCGGATCGCGTCGGGCGTCATGCCCTACGGCAACTTCCCCGAGGAGGACGACTTGAAAGCTTGCGGCCCTGCCGACGCAAGCGGCGAGATCCGCGACCGGATCCAGCACGACGGCCGCTGCGAGACGGCGAACCCGCTCGGCGACACCTACGGGCCGGTCACCTACGAGGCGTACCTTCCCGGCTTCGGGATCTTCGGCTGGTCCGGCAAGTGGGACACGCTGCCGGCCGTGAAGTTCACGTCGGTGTTGTTCGACTTCCTCTGCCTGCTCGGGCTCGCTCTCGTCGGCTTACGGTACGGCGGCCCCGCGCTCGCGGGCGCGCTCGCGCTCGCCTGGTCGGCCTTTCCGTTCACGACGTACGTGCTCATGTCCAACTCGAACGACTCGATTGTCCCCGTCTTTCTGATCTGGGGCTTCGTGTTCGCGAGCTCCGCGTGGGCGCGCGGCATCGTCACGGCCCTGTCGGGCTGGGCGAAGTTCTCGGCGCTCATCGTCGCCCCGCTGTGGCTCACGTATCCGGGGCCGGTGCGGCGGCCGCGGCCCGCGCTCGCATTCGCGGCCGGCTTCGTGATCGCGACCGTCGCGACCTGCTGGATCCTGCTGCTGGACGCCCATCCGATCCAGGCGGCACACACGTTCTACGACCGGACCGTCAAGACGCAGATCACGCGCGAGTCGCCGTTCTCGCTCTGGGACTGGGCGCAGTACCACGCACGCGGCGTTCCGGACCTGCACGTCGTGCAGTGGGTGCTGGAGGGGCTGCTCGTGCTCGGCGCGATCGCGACGGCGTTCTTTCCCTCGCGGAAGAACCCGCTCCAGCTCGCCGCGCTCACCGGCGCGCTGCTGATCGGTTTCGAGGTGGTGCTGACGCACTGGTTCTACCTCTACATCCCGTGGTTCTTGCCGTTCGTCGCGATCGCCGTCATCGCCAGTGGACGAGAAGTCGCGGCCTGACCGCGAGGTTGCGCTCGCCGCGCTGACGGCGGTCGCCGTATTCGTCGGCACCTGGACGGCGCTGCACTACGGCTTCTACACGCATCGGCAAATCATCGACACGCCCGTCTACCAGCGGTACGGCAACGAGATCGCGCACGGCCACGTCCCGTACCGCGACTTCCAGCTCGAGTATCCGCCGGGCGCGCTGCCGATGTTCGCGCTGCCCGGGCTCGTCTCTCACGGCGGCCAGGACCAGGACGTGAAGCCCGGGTTCCGGCGCACGTTCGAGACGCTGATGTGGATGTGCGGCGCTCTCGCTTTGATCGCGATGGCGCTGACGTTGCGGGTGATCGGCGGCGCGCTGTGGGCGCCGCTGCTGTTCGCGGCACTCGCACCGCTGGCGCTCGGCACCGTGATCCTGAGCCGCTTCGACCTGTGGCCGGCCGCGCTCGCCGCCGGCGGGATCGCCGCGCTCGTCTACGCGCGCTTTCGGATCGGCCACGTGCTGCTCGGGCTCGGGGCCGCCGCGAAGTTCTATCCGGCTGTGCTCGTGCCGCTCGCCGTCGCATATACGTGGAGGGCCCGCGGGCGGCGCGAGGCGCTCGTGTGCCTCGCGTTCGCGGCCGGTGTGTTCGCGGTCATGTTCCTTCCGTTCGTCGCGCTCGCACCGGGCGGCGTCTGGCACAGCTTCAGCGTGCAGCTCGGGCGGCCGCTGCAGGTGGAGAGCCTCGGCGCGGCGTTCCTGCTCGTCGGGCACAACGTCTTCGGCTTCGCGCTCGCGGGCGAGACGAGCCACGGCTCCCAGAATGTCGCCGGAGGAGCCGCGGCCGCCTTGGGCGTCGTCTCCACGCTCGTGCAGGCCGCCGTGCTGCTCTGGATCTGGTGGTCGTTCGCGCGCGGCCCGGCGACGGCTCGGGCGCTCGTGCACTCGAGCGCTGCGGCCGTCTGCGCGTTCGTCGCGTTCGGAAAGGTGCTCTCGCCGCAGTTTCTGATCTGGCTGATCCCCGTCGTCCCGCTGGTGCGCGGAAGGCGCGGGCTCTGGGCGAGCGCGCTCCTGCTCGCTGCGCTCCTGCTGACGCAGATCTGGTTCCCGTTCCGGTACTTCCGGCTGTCGCTCGACTTCGAGGCGGGTCTGTCGTGGGTTCTGCTCGCGCGCGATCTCGCGCTCGTCGTCCTCGCGGTGCTGCTCGCGTGGCCGTCTCACATCCGGCGGCGGCCGCCCGTTGCAGCGACTGCATGAAGCTCTACGACTACGCGGCCTCGGCCAACTGTTACAAGGTGCGCCTTCTGCTGGCGCAGCTGGGCGTGGAATACGAGCGGGTGGCGGTCGACATCTTCGGCGGCGACACGCTCACCGACGAGTTCGCGGCGATCAACCCTGCACGGACGACTCCGGTGCTCGAAGATCCGCCCGGCACCTTCCTCCAGGAGTCGAACGCGATCCTGCTGCACCTTGCGCGCGGCACGCCGTTCCTGCCCGACGATGCGCAGGTCTACCGCTGGCTGTTCTACGAGCAGGCGGACGTCGTGCCGACGATGGGCGGCCTCCGCTTCCGCCTGATCACGGGGCGGCTGTCACCCGACGAGCCGGAAGCCGCGCGCCGTCGCGACGGGGCATACGAGGTGTTGGAGCTCCTCGACGTGCATCTCGCGGCGCGCGAGTTCTTCGTGGCCGAGACGTACAGCGTCGCGGACATCGGCCTCTTCGGCTACGTGCACGTCGCACACGAGGCGGGGCTCGAGCTCGAGCGGTATTCGTCGCTCCGAGCCTGGCTCATGCGTGTGCAGGAGCAGCCCGGCTACATGAACGATCTCGAGCCGTACCCGCCGAACTCGCACGTCGGAGCGAGCCGCTCGATCTACGACTAAGACACCGGCACTCGGACCGACTCGCAGCTCGTCGCGCGGCCGTCGTCGCCGCATTCGACGAGCAGGCCCTCGATCCGAACGTCGCCCGACGCTGTCTCGAAGCGCACGGGCATCGACGTGCGCATCTGGCGGATCGCGAGCTCGGCCTGCACGCCGATCACGGAATCGTGCGGGCCTGTCATCCCCGCGTCGGTGATCGCGGCGGTGCCGCCGGGCTGCACACGCGCGTCGTTCGTCTGGATGTGCGTGTGCGTCCCGATGACCGCGGTCACCTTGCCGTCCAGCCACTTCGACATCGCGACCTTCTCGCTCGTCGCCTCGCCGTGCATGTCGAGGACGATGATCGGCGTCCGCTTGCGCGCTGCTTCGACGAGGTCGTCGACGACCTCGAATGGATTGACCGGCGGGGCGATGAAGAGGAACCCGAGCAGGTTGATGACGGCGACGCCGTCGACGACGATCAGCTTCTTGCCCGGCGCGCGGGCGGAGAGATTCGCCGGCCGCACGACGCGTTCGCTCTCCTTCAGATACGGAACGATCTCGCCTCGCCGGAAGACGTGGTTGCCGAGCGTGATCGCGTCCGCGCCGGCCTCGAGCATCTTGTCCGCGAGCTTCGGCGTGATCCCGACGCCGTCCGCGAGGTTCTCGCCGTTGAGGATGCAGAAGTCGGCGCGCAGCTCTTCCTTCAGCGGGGCGAGACGCTCCTCGACGGCACGCCGCCCGGGCACGCCGACGACGTCAGCGATAAAGAGGATCCTCATGTAGCTGCGATCTTCTCTCGTTCCCCGAGCGAAGCGAAGGCCTAGCCATCACCGTGGAAAATGCGCAGCATTTTTCGCGGCTTAGGGGAGCGTCAGAGTCGCCGCGGGGCGGAGCTCGATCGAGACGTGGTTCCCCGCGTCCTGCGTGTATCTCGCGAGCGCCTGCTTCTCGACGCCCGAGAGATCGATGATCCGCCCGACCTTCGTCGTCGACGCCGCGATCGCCGAGCCGACCGTCAGCGCCGGGTCCGGGGTGAGATGCGTGAGCGAGACGACGAGTGACGGGGCGGCTGACGGCTGGATGTCGATGCGCGACCCGTATGCCTGGCCGTTGAGGATGTAGTCCGAGATGCCGACGATCGTCCCGTCGACCGGCGCGTACACGTCCGTCCCGGGCGTGGCGCCGACGTCCAGCACCGCTGTGCCGCCGCCGCTCAGCTGGTAGTAGGCGAACCCGCCGCCGCCCCCGCCGAAGATCTTGTGCGCAAGCCGGGAGAGAGCGCCCTCGTTCCCCTGGTGTCCGAGCGGCGTCATCGGCAGCACGCCGTCGTCCGACGAGTGGTAGCCGATCGCCGTCACGCGACCCTGCGCGATCGGCAGCTGGATTCGCAGGCCGCTGTGCAGCGCGACCGTCAGCGGCGTCGGCGGCCCGACGGGGAGCAGCCGGCTCGACGGCCCCGGCAACGCCTGGGAGGCCTCGCGCGTCGCCCCCTGCCCGAACGCGGTCACGAAGAGCGTTCCGAGCAACGCGCCGGCGACCACGGTCAACACGACGAGCCGTCGCGTGCGGTGCAGGGGCTTGCGCGGGCGCGCGTTGGAACGCGTCCGGCCGCGGCGTGCCGCGGGGGCCTGGCGGGAGGGGGCCGGCATCCGCGGCACCGTACCAACCTTTCGCCGTCGCGGCGGCGGCTCGAGCCAGAGCTCCGCGGGGTCGAGGGCGGCGCTCCCGTCCATCGCCCGATCCCAGTCCCAATCCCAGCCGGCAGACCGCGAACGGCTGCGAAGCGGTACGACGACCGCTGTACGATCAATCACATGCCCGGCCGGGCGGCGAAGATCGAGATCCCACGCTGGATCCAGCTGGTCGGGCTTCCGATCCTGCTTCTGCTGCTGTGGGTCGTGGCGGGCGCGGTGCGTCACGTCGTCTTCCTGTTCCTCGTCGCGTTCCTGGTCGCGCTGCTGCTGAGCCCGCTCGTGCGGACGGTGCAGAGGGTCCGGATCCCTCGCGGCTTTGCAGTCGCGCTGGTGTACCTCGTGTTCGCGGTTGCGTTGATCGCCGCCATAGGGGCGCTCGGGACCGTGCTCGTCAGCGAGACGAAGACGGCCGCGAAACGGGTCGATTCCTACTTTACGGACGTGAACGGACAGACTCATCAGGTCGCGGCCGCCCGCGACGTCGACCGGCTGCAGGAGTGGCTGAACACGCACGGGCTGCGCACGATCCACGTGCAGAAGCGCGGCCATCAGCTGGTTCGCGACATCCGCAAGCACGACGTCGGCAAGTACACGAACAAGGTCGTGGACTTCCTCGAGGGCGCCGCGATCTCGATCGGCAAGCTGCTCTTCAGCCTGATCGTGCTGATCGTCGTGTCGGTCTACATGCTGCTCGACCTACCAAGGTTCGCGCGCACGATCGACAGACGCTTCCCACCCCATCCAGGGTCGGACTCGCTGCTCGTGCGGATGGAGCACTCGCTCGTCAGCTACGTCAAGGGCCAGGCGCTCGTGTCGCTGATCATCGGGACGAGCGCCGGCGTCGGCATCTGGCTCCTCGGCGCGATCGGGGCCCTGCCGGGCGGCGAGAAGTATGCGCTCGTGTTCGGCGCGTGGGTCGCGATCACGGAGCTGATCCCGTATCTCGGCCCGTGGCTCGGCGCCATCCCCCCGTTCATCTACGCCTTCGTCGTGCATCCGATCTCCGCGCTGTGGGTCTTCCTGCTCTTCCTCGGGATCCACCAGGTTGAGGGGCACGTCGTCGTGCCCAACGTGATGGGGAGCGCCCTGCGCCTGCACCCACTGCTCGTGATCTTCGGACTGCTCGCCGGCGGCGAGATCTATGGGCTCCCGGGCGCGCTAGTCGCGCTGCCGCTGCTCGCCGCAGGACGCGCGGCCTGGGAGTTCTTCGGGGAGCGGGTCGAGTTGGAGCCGTGGGAGAAAGGCGGTCCGCCGCCGGTCGAGGTGGAGCTCGAGCAAGCCCCGGCCGCGCAGCGGCCCGTCGGCGTCAGCGGACCGGTGGAGGGGACTCCGGGGAACCGGGAGGTTCCCCCGACGGACGCTGCTGCGGAAGGCTGAGGCGTACCCTTTTCGGCGTGAGCACCTTCCCCGTCACTCGGCTGCGCCGCTTGCGCCGGACGAGCGGCATCCGCAGCCTCGTGCGCGAGACGCGGCTCGACCTCGACGAGTTCGTGATGCCGCTCTTCGTCGGCCCACAGGCGTTCGCGAACGACGATTTGCCCGGTCTCGCGCGTCATTCGGTCGAGACGGTCGTAGCCGAGGCCGAGGAGCTCGAGCGCCTGGGCGTACGCGCCGTGATCCTGTTCGGCATCCCCGAGGAGAAGGACGAGGAGGGGTCGGGCGCATGGGACGACGACGGGATCGTGCAGCGCGCGCTGCGCGCGCTCGACGGCACGAGCCTCGTGCGGCTCACGGACGTCTGCCTGTGCGAGTACACGTCGCACGGTCATTGCGGCGTCATCCGCGACGGCGAGGTTGCAAACGACGAGACGCTCGAGCTGATCGCGCGCACTGCCGTCAGCCACGTCGAGGCCGGCGCGGACGCGGTCTGCCCCAGCGACATGATGGACGGGCGCGTCGCGGCGATCCGGGACGAGCTGCCCGACACGCCGATCGTCGCGTACTCGGCGAAGTACGCATCCGCGTTCTACGGGCCGTTTCGTGAGGCGGCGGAGTCCGCGCCGGCCTTCGGCGACCGCCGCGGCTACCAGATGGATCCCGCGAACGTGCGCGAGGCGTTGCGCGAGTGCGAGCAGGACATCGCGGAGGGCGCCGACGTGCTGATGGTGAAGCCGGCGCTGCCGTATCTCGACGTGATCCGCGCCGCGCGAGAGCGCTACGACCTTCCGCTTGCCGCGTACAACGTCTCCGGGGAGTACGCGATGGTCAAGGCGGCAGCTGCGAAAGGCTTTCTCGACGAGCGGCAGGCCGCGCTCGAGTCGCTCACGGCGATCAAGCGCGCCGGCGCCGATCTCGTCTTCTCGTACTGGACGAAGGAGCTGGCGACCTGGTTGTGAGGCGCCGACCGACACGCTTGAAGTGATTACGAAGCGGCTTCGAAGCACCCGCAGCGAGCTGTACCGCCGCGCGCTCGAGCTCATTCCCGGCGGCGTCAACTCGCCGGTTAGGGCGATGCGCGCGGTCGGGCTCGACGAGCCCGTGTTCATGCGGCGCGGCGAGGGCGCTTACATCGAGGACGTCGACGGCAATCGCTACGTCGACTGGGTCATGTCGTGGGGGCCGCTGCTCTCCGGCCACGCCGACCGCGAGACGCTCGAAGCCGTCGTCGAGGCGGCGGAGCGCGGCACGACGTTCGGCGCGCCGACGGAGGCCGAGGTCGAG